>JAJDNW010000067.1 GCA_022340465.1 Deltaproteobacteria bacterium
CAGATCGATCAGGCCATGACCGCTCCAGTTGAATAGAATAACCTTTTCCTTGCCTTCTTCTTTGGCTTTCCTGGCTTCATCCACAACGCAGGCCAGGGCATGGTTCGTTTCCGGTGCCGGGATGACGCCTTCCGTCCTGGCTATGAGCAAGCCGGCTTTATAGGTGTCCAGCTGACCCACCGCTTTCGCCTCCAGGATGCCTTCCGATACCAACTGGCTGACCGTGGGCGCCATGCCGTGGTATCGAAGGCCGCCGGCGTGCAGCGGCGGCGGCACGAAGGTGTGCCCGAGGCTGTGCATGGGCAGAAGCGGGGTCATACAGGCAAAATCGCCGTGGTCATAGGCAAAAGGTGCCCGGGTCATGGTGGGGCATGCCTCGGGTTCGACCGGATAGATGGCGATCTCCTTGCCGTTGATTTTGTCATAGACATAAGGAAAGGCGATGCCGGCAAAGTTGCTGCCTCCGCCTGCGCAACCGATGACAATGTCCGGATATTCACCGATTTTCTCCATCTGTTTTTTTGCTTCCAGGCCGATAATTGTCTGATGCAGCATCACGTGATTGAGGACGCTGCCCAGAGAATATCGGGTGGTGCCGGATGTGTCCGTCACGGCGGCTTCCACGGCTTCACTGATCGCAATTCCCAGGCTTCCGGGTGTGTCGGGATCGTTCTCCAAAACGGCTCTGCCGGCCTGGGTTTCCGTGCTGGGGCTGGCGATGCATTTTGCCCCCCAGGTTCCCATCATCGACTTGCGGTAGGGTTTCTGATCGAAACTGATGCGTACCATGAAAACCTTGCACTCCAAGCCGAACTGAGCGCATGCGAACGCAAGGGCGCTGCCCCACTGCCCTGCACCGGTTTCCGTTGTCAGTCTCTTGATGCCGAACTCACGGTTGTAGTAGGCTTGGGCAACGGCGGTATTGGGCTTGTGGCTTCCCGGAGGGCTGACGCCTTCGTATTTATAGTAGATTCGAGCGGGGGTATCCAGCGCCTTTTCTAGCCCCCTCGCCCGGATCAACGGAGAAGGACGCCAAATGCTGTAAACGTCCAACACGTCTTCGGGGATATCGATCCAGCGTTCGGTGCTGACTTCCTGCTCGATCAGGTTCATGGGAAATACCGGCGCCAGATCATCCGGACCGACGGGATTTCCGTCCGGTCCCAGCGGCGGATTCATCTTGATATCGGCAAGCACGTTATACCACTGCCGCGGCATTTCATCTTCACTCAAATACACCTTTCTGTTCTTCATACAATCCTCCTCGGTTGATATTTAACAAATCCTGGAAAAAGTTACATACTGTGTAAATCATTTCAACAAATAAATAAAGGTATAATATCTCCTTGCCGTTTTATGCGGCAGGGTTGCAGCTTGACAATGTGCAGTAAATCCTGCAAGATGAGTCACCTCGGAAAAACCGTGCCATGTTGTTTACGCAATTGGGGGACACCGTATCGTGCCTTTGGAACAAAGCGGCCGTTTTCTCACCCGTACCAATACCCGTCTTACCATTGTAACGGTTGAACGCGGCTTGGATCGCATATCGGAAAGTGTGAAGAAAAAAGTTTCCAAAAGAGGAGGATCCGTCCATGTATGCTGATCGATTCTGGAAGAAAAATTGGGATGAAGGCGTCGAAGACCTGGAGGCACACGAGTTTGAAACCACTTACGATGAAATGATCGAACAAGCCTTTAAGGAAGTGCCCGACAAAACCGCGATGGGCTACCTGGGAGTCAACCTGACCTTCGGCGAATTGGACAAGCGCGCCAACCAGTTCGCCAACATGCTCATCAAGAACGGCTTCAAAAAGGGTGATGTAGTCGGGGTCAATCTGCCCAACATCCCCCAGTACGTCATCACGGTCATCGGCACTTTGCGCGCCGGCTGCATCGTTTCCGGCGTCTCCCCCCTTTTGTCCGCCGAACAGATCAAGTACCAGCTCAACGACCTCGGCAGCACCGGGAAAAAAGTGGCGCTGGTAACCCTGGACGCCATTTTCGCCGGTCACCTGGTCAACATCGTCGGCGACATTCCCCAACTGAAACTGGTGGTGGCCACCAGTGTCGCCAGTTTCCTGCCCAAGATCAAACAGATCCTGGGAAAACTCCTGAAAAAAATCCCCACGGGGAAGGTGACCCCCCTTGCGGGTGTCACGGTTCTGGACTATTGGAAAAATGTGTTCGGCGAATATGCCGACACCCCCGTGAACGGCGGTTTGACACCCGACGACATCGGCTGGATACAGTACACGGGAGGAACCACCGGCGACCCCAAGGGCGCCATGCTCAGCCACCGCAACGCTGCACACAACATCCTCAGCATCTGCCGCTGGCTGGGATGGGAAAGAGGCAAGGGTATCCTGCTGTCCGGGTTTCCCTTCTTTCACATCGCCGGGCTTACCGTGTGTGAATGCGCCATTTTCCTGGGATGGACCCAGGTGCTGATCCCCAACCCGCGGGACACGGACCATATCTGCACCGAGATGGAAAAATACAAACCCACCAACATGGCCAACGTCCCCTCCCTGTATCAGATGCTCCTGGAAAACCCAAAATTCAAGGCCATGGACCACACCTCCCTCGGCATCGTTATCTCCGCGGCAGCGCCCTTTCCCCACGATTCACAGGTGGAACTCGAAAAGATTATCGGAAAAGGCAAGCTGCTCGAACTTTACGGCATGACCGAAACCTCGCCGGTATCCACCATGAACCCCTCCAAAGGTCCCAAGAAGCTCGGCACCGTAGGTATGCCCTTTCTGAACACGGAACTCAAGCTGGTGGCCCCGGAATCGGGCGAGGAGGTCCCCATCGGGGAAGCCGGCGAAATATGCATCAAGGGCCCCCTGGTCATGCAGGGCTATTTCAACAAACCCGAGGCCACCAGAAATGCGATCGATGCCGACGGCTACATGCACACCGGCGACGTGGCCATCATGGATGAAGACGGCTTTTTGAGAATCGTGGACCGCACCAAGGACATGATCATCGTCGGCGGATTCAAGGTGTTTTCCAGCAAGGTGGAAGACATCATTTCCAAGCACCCGGCGGTGGGCGTCATGGCCCTCATTGGCGAACCCAACCCGGAGCGGCCCGGCTCGGAAATCGTGAAGGCCTATATTCAGAAAAGCCAGGATTATGTGTTCGACGGGACCGAAGACGAACTGAAGGAGGATATTATCAAGTTCGCCAAAGAGAAATGCGCCCCTTACGAGGTGCCCAAAAAAATCGAACTAATCGATGAAATACCTCTTACTGCCGTCGGCAAGATCGATAAAAAAGCACTCAGAAAATAGAATTGTGCCGATCACTCGGATCGGCACAATTCTATTTTTATATCGGTTGTCATACGTATGTCCCGATTGAAACTCGAAATAGGGGCCGTTCGGAGCGTTTTTCTGGCAACCACTCTACATACTCAAGACAATAAATTCTCGTTATCGATATGATCAGGACGAAAATAGTGGCCACCATCGGCCCATCCTCCAACACCCGGCCGAAATTGGAAGCAATGATCGACGCCGGGATGAACATCGCGCGGCTCAACTTCTCCCACGGCACATACGAGGAGCACGGGGAAGTCATCAATACCATCCGTTCCCTTTCCCGCACCATGAACAGGCCCATCGGTATTCTCCTGGACCTCCAGGGGCCCAAAATCCGCACCGGAACGCTAAGAGGCGGCCGCCCGGTAGAGCTGAAAAAAGGCGGCACCATCCGCATCACAACCCGGAAAATAGAAGGCACGGCGGAAATGGTTTCCACCACCTACACCCACCTGCCCAAGGACGTCAAAAAGGGGGACAGGATACTCATCGACGACGGCCTCATCGAGCTTATGGTCCTTTTTAAACGCAAAGACACTATCAAGTGTAAAATAATCAGCGGCGGGCTCCTGAAAGAACACAAGGGCATCAACCTGCCGGGCGTCGCCGTGTCCGCACCGTCGCTCACGGATAAAGACCGGCGGGATATCAATTTCGGCATCAAGGTAAGCGTAGACTATTTCGCCCTCTCCTTTGTAAGAAAGGCCGAAGATTTGAGGCAGGTCAAGCGGTTCATCAGACGCCAGGGGCATCATACGCCGGTTGTCGCCAAGATTGAAAAACCGGAGGCCCTGGACAATATGGACGCCATCCTCGAAGAGGCCGACGCCGTCATGGTTGCCAGGGGGGACCTCGGCGTCGAGCTCAATCCGGAACAGGTTCCCTGCGAGCAGAAGAAAGTCATCGCGGCCGCCGTCCGTGCCAACAAGCCGGTCATCACGGCCACGCAGATGCTGGAAAGCATGTGCACCAATCCGATACCGACGCGTGCCGAAGCCTCGGATGTCGCCAATGCCATTTTCGATGGGACGGACGCCGTCATGCTGTCCGGGGAAACGGCTTCAGGTCGATACCCGGTGCAGGCGGTGAGGATGATGGCAAAAATAGCGGCTCAGTCCGAAGGATCGAAATTCATGCGTTTCAACCTCCAGCATAAAAAGGACCCTACGGACCTGGTTCCCCAGGCGGTCGCCCAATCGGCCGTCAACATTCTCCAGGATCTAAAGGCCAAGGGAATCGTCGTTTTCACTTTTTCCGGCAGCACGGCCCAGCTGATCTCTCAAAAACGCCCCTCGAAACCCGTTTACGCCTTCACGCCCAGCCTTCGTGTCTACAACCGCCTGTCCCTCATGTGGGGCATCACCCCGCTGTACATCGCCAATATCGACAAAACCGACCGCCTTATCCAGGCCAGTGAAAACATCCTGATAGACAAGCGTATCGCCAGAAAAAATGACATCATCATCATCGTCATCGGTTTCGGCCTGAAAAAGGGCTCCACCAACGTCATCAAAATTCACCGGGTGGGTCGGGCCGACTGATTTTCCAACCGCCAAGCGATTTTCATTCCCCGTAAAAAGTACATTTAACCCGTAAGAATAAAAAAACTGCTTGACAGATCCAAATATGTGCCTTAGTCTTCGAGTGTACTATTTGACTAATACACTAAGAGGGGAGCAAACCACCATGATCACCATCCAAAATCTTGCATTCTCCTACCCCCGAAAAAAACTCTTCTCCGGGCTTGATCTCGAGCTGTCTGCCGGCGGGATCTGCGGATTGTTGGGCAAAAACGGGGCCGGCAAAACCACCCTGCTGAAGCTTTTGGCCGGGCTTGCGTTTCCTCATCACGGGGACATTCTGGTTGCCGGCCACCGGCCGGGCAGGAGGTCGCCGGCCCTGCTTCAGGATCTGTTCCTGGTTCCGGAAGAGTTCAGTCTGCCTGCAATATCGCCGCTGAAATACCAGCAGCTGTTCGCTCCCTTTTACCCCCATTTCAGTGCCGATAGCTTTGCAGCCCACCTCGACGAATTCGAGTTGGACGCCCGCACCAACATGCGACAATGTTCGTTCGGCCAGCGTAAAAAATGCTTCCTGGCATTTGCCCTGGCTGCCAGCTGCCGGCTTACGTTACTGGACGAACCCACCAACGGCCTGGACATTCCTTCCAAGAGCCAGTTTCGCCGGGCCCTGGCCTCTGTCTTCACCGACGACCGCTTGTTCATCATCGCCACCCACCAGGTGCGCGATCTGGAAAGCATCATCGATCCGGTGGTGATCCTGGATGCGGGGCGCATTATCTTCAACCGTACCACGGCCGAAATAGATCGGGGGCTCGAGGCCGTCCTGCAGGCGGCTCCCCCCAGCCCGGAAACGACCCTGTACAGCGAAAAGACCCTGGAAGGATACCGCGTTGTCAGGGAGAACGTAACCGGCACCGAAACCCGTATGGACCTCGAACTGCTTTTCAACACCGTCATCCAAAACCATGAAAAAGTGGCGACCCTATTCAAAAGGAGGTCCGCCCATGCAAGCTAAACCGGATTTCCAACCGACAAGAGTATTCCTGCTAATCCGCAACGCCCTGGTGCTCAACCGTTCGTCCATCGCCGTTACCACGGCAGCCGTGGGCGGCGTCCTGATGCTGGTTTCCCTTCTGGACGTTCTCGGCCAATGTCGGCCCGGTCTGCACCGGAACCTTTTTCTACTCGTTCTTTTCTCGGGCGGTACGCTAGTGACCAGCCGCAGCTTCAAGGAACTGCACGATCCAATCAAAGGCCTGCCCTGGCTGCTGCTGCCGGCCTCGCTGCTGGAAAAAACCCTGGCCCGGATTCTCCTCACCACCGTAGTGGTGATCGCCGGCAGCATGGTGTTTTTTTTCTTTTTTTCCCTGATTTCCGAAGGTGTGAACACCTTTTTGTTCAACCGCCGCCATGCGCTCTTTCAGCCCTTCGATCCGCTGGTTTTAAAAGGCGCCATGACGTACACCGCCGCCCAGGCACCCTTTCTACTCGGGGCCGTTTACTTTCGAAAACACGCCCTGAGCAAAACCACATTGGGCATGCTGGGTTTTACCGTCCTTTTCAGCCTGGGGGTCTACGTGGCTGCACGGCTTATCTTTGGCGGGCACCTTTCCGGTCTCGAGTTCGACGATCTCTTCACAGGAGCGGGCTACGACCTGGAGTGGAGCGCGCTTTCCGGGTTGGGCCGTGCTGCGATCATAACAGGCAAGGTGATCTTCTGGCTGGTCCTACCCCTTGTTTCCTGGACGGCATGCTACTTCAGGCTGAAGGAGACGGAGCGTTAAAATGGAATTTAAAAAAAAAGACGCCATCTATCTTCAAATAGCCGATCTGATGTGCGAACGCATCCTGCGCGGCACCTGGCCCGAAAACGAACGCATTCCTTCGGTGCGTGAGTTGGCCGTGGACATGGAAGTGAACCCCAACACGGTTATGCGGACCTACACCTACCTGCAGGAGCATGCAATCATCTTCAACAAGCGCGGCATCGGGTATTTCGTAGCCGCAGACGGCAGGCAGGCGACTCGCCGCCTGTTGAAGTGCAATTTCGTGCGTAGCGAGTTGCCTCGTGTTTTCAACACGCTCGAGCTGCTCGATTTGGATTTCGATGAATTGTACGCCCTTTACAGGGAGTATCGGGAGGCAAACACATGAAAACAAGCAACAAGATACTGTGGGGGGCATTCGCCGGAATTTTGGCCACCGCCGTTATATTTCTCGTCGCGCTGCGGTCATTCCTGGACCAACCCGTCGATATCGGCGGGAATGTCTCCGGCAGCACCGCCGTGGGTTCGCGGGAAATTACCCTGTCGGGATTCGTGGCCATCAATCTCCAGGGAAACTGGCAGGCGGAACTGTCCCGGGGAGACACGACGAAAATTCGGGTGGAAGGGCCCGAAGATCTGCTCGCAACGCTTTCCGTAAAGATGCAGGGTGAATCGCTGACCTTGCGCTCAATAGAGCGACGTGGGGAAAAACACAAACTGGTTCTCACCGTCACCATGCCTGAACTACACGGAGTGCAAACCAAAGGGGTCGCCGACCTGACCATCAAGCACTTCGAAACGGACCGCTTGTCCATCCGCACGGAAGGTGTGTCGAACGTCCGCGGTTATGACAGCCGCGTCGGCACCCTCGACCTCAAAGGAAGGGGGGTGTCCCGCATGAGACTTGTAAAGGTTCCTGCGGGTGACGCCTCGTTGGACTTCAAGGGCGTTTTCAACGTCGGTCTTTTCATGGACGGCGGCGAACTTACGGGCAGTCTCAAGGGCGTCGGCGAGGTGCGTTACCGCGGCAAGACCGGCCGCATTTCCATACGACAGGAGGGGCCCTGCAAAATAACCCGCGAGCCGGAGGACAACCACGTATAAGGGGCCGGTAGCCCTAGCGCAAAAACACGGTTCGACAAGCGCCCGCAACGCGTCCTCGGCGTTTTTATCTTTTTGACGATTCTCCTTTTCTGCATATGCCTACTGGATGCTGTCGGTGAGTGCGGGGATCTGTTTGCCTCTAAGTATCTGGCAACGGGAAGCACAACCCTGTCCGTCCTGCCGGTCGACCTGGACAACGCCGGAGCCTCCGAAATAATTGTGGTCAGCCGAACCGGCGTCTTCCCACATGAAAACGATGGTTTTCCATATACAAAGCCGGATACGGGGTTCTGTACGCCCCGGCACCCCTTCAACGATGGGAAATAAACAGCCGGGAAGGTGTCCTCCCGTCGATACGGGCTGCCACCGGAACGATAAATTGTCATGCCCGCCACGGGGGCACATCATGCATTGGTGAGCCACACATACTGGTACGGGCTCAACCGGAGTTCGCCGTCTGTATGCTTCTTTCCTGTCAAAAGATCCACGGAAGAACGTTGCACGCTGATTTGTCTCAAGGGAATATGCAGCGTCCGGCGGGTTATATTGGTCAAGGCAACGATCTCCTGCTCCCTGCAAAAACGCTTGATGGCAAACACATGCGGCCCGGCATCGATCACTTCGAATGCCGCCTTGGGATGAAAAGCGGGTTGCCCGCGGCGCGTTCGTATGAGGCGCACGTACCCGGAAAATATCTTGGCCCGCAACGCGTCGGTATCGCTCAATTCGGCGGCAATCTCGCGCATGTCCAGTTTTTCCCTGTTGATTGTCCGGGGCATTCCCGTTTTCCTGACGCCTTCCAGCCAGTTGCGCGATCCTAAGAGGCTGTGAATGTAAGTGGCCGGCACGCCCGGCAAGACGTATTGGATGGCCTGCGAAGCTAGAAATTTCTGCGCCGCCAAGCGCCGCTCCCCCGCCAGAATAGCATCCACGTAAGTGATGTTCAGTTCATAGGGACTTTCGGTGCCGTCGGGGTTCTGCTTGTGTGAAACCAGCCCGCCGTGGGCTTTTACCAGCGCGACCAGCCGGTCGATCTCGTCTTGCGTCAGAATCCCTTCCAGGGGCCGCACGCCGATGCCGTCATGGGAAGCCGTAAAATTAAAGAAGGTGGTGTTGCCCTCCTCCAGGTACAGCGTTTGCGCCCACGCCGCCAGGCGGGATACGTCTCCTACGGAAAACGCGTGCAGCAACAGGGGAGGCAGGGTGAAATTGTAAACCATCTGAGCCTCGTCACCGCATTTCCCGAAATACCGGATGTTTTCCTCATGGGGTACGTTGGTTTCCGTCAGGAGAACGACATCCGGAGCCGTCATGTCCAGTATACAGCGAAACAGTTTCACCACGGCATGGGTTTGGGGAAGATGGATCGAAGGGGTCCCGATCTCCTTCCACAGGTAGGCGATGGCATCCAGTCTCAGAATAGAGGCCCCCTTGGCCACATAAAAAAGAAGGACGTCAACCATTTTTTCTAGCACGTCCAGGCTCTTGAAATTGAAGTCGATCTGGTCTTTGCTGAAGGTGGTCCACAGGTGCACCCGGTCACCGTTCTTTTTGCGGTATGCCGACAACAGCGGCAGTGAACGGGGTCGGGTGACCGTGGACAGGTCTGAGGCCGGGTCTACCTCGATGGCAAATTCCTCAAAGCCCTTTTCACCGGCAAGATACTGTTCAAACCACCGGCTTTTGGATGAAAAGTGGTTCACCACGTAGTCGAACATCAATCGAAAGTCCCTGCCGATGGCCGCCACATCGTCCCAGGTGCCGAGCCGTGGATCGATGCTGAAAAAATCGATAACCGCAAAGCCGTCATCGGATGAAAAGGGGAAAAAGGGAAGAAAGTGAATGCCCGCAACCACTTCTTTGAGGCGGGTCTTCAAAAAGTCATGCAGGGTTTTGAGGGGCGCCTCCCCCGGTCTTTTCAACGTGTCGCCATAGGTAATCAGCACCACGTCCTTTTGTGAAAAATAACCGCCGGCCTTTCTGGGTCGCCTGGGGAATGCCCGAACAAGGGGCATGATGCGGTCAAACGCCCTGGCGCCCTTTTTATCCCCGTAAATACGGATGAGCAGCCGCTTTACCTTCCGAGCACCTTCTTTCATCGATGTCACCCCGCTTTCAGCGCAACCCTCCGCGCAGCGAGCTTAGAGCGGTTGTTGAAGTAGATCCAAATAGCGCCCATGGCCGGGGGGTATCCTATCGGGCGAATTAATCATCACAACGTTGCAAAAGCCTGAGACTGCTCAGCTCTGGAAGCGCTCTTCCTCGAGTTCCAGGTTCAGAAACTCGAAACGCCCCGCCTTCCTGTCTTCGAAATAGCTTTTCAGGGTGGTGCGGATGACGGGAAAGGCGATGTCGTCCCATGGCACCTCTTCTTCGTCCAACAATCTGACTTCGGAACTTTCCCGGGTTTTCCGGAACTCGGGCGCTAACATGCGGGCGCGGAACATCATGTACACCTGGTTGACCCACGGCAGGTCATATACCCTGTAGGGGGCGATGATGCGCACCGTTGTCCGGGTTTCCTCCCAGGTTTCGCGCGCGGCCCCATCGGCGGCGGTTTCGCCGTTTTCCATGAAGCCCGCCGGCAGGGTCCACTTTCCCAGTTGAGGCTCGATGTCCCGTCTGCAGAATAGGATGCGGTCTTGCCATTCCGGTATGCAGCCAACCACCATTTTGGGGTTTTGATACTGGATATGACCGCAGTTGTGGCACACATGCCTGAGACGGTCGTCATCTTCCGGTACTTCACGGCTGACTTTCAAGCCGCACACGGGGCAGTATTTTATTTTTGCAGGAGATAGATCATGTATCATAGGTATCGCTCATAGTCACCGTGTCGTTTATGCAACCTTGACATTATTCAATAAAATAAAGGCTCCGAGGAGTCCAAAGTTCATAAGTCATAGCTGATAGCATGCCATGTGCTATCAGCTATGAGCTTATTCTTCGGATCCTTGGACCCTGGTTCATTAAACCGTGTACCGTATACCGTAACCCGAAGTCTGCGCTTGTTTAGGATTATTGTATCACCGACAGAGTGTCAGCCGTCAACCTGTAAACAATCCTCCTGCAGCACCTTCTCCAGCGACGCCAGCAGGCCTGCTGCATTTTCCTCCGAAAAAACGAGCGGCGGTTTCAGTTTGAGTACGTTGTGCAGCGGGCCGTCGGTACTCATCAGATAGCCATGGTCCCGCATACGATTCACGATGTAAGCGGCGTGTCCGGGTGCCGGCTCGAGGCTTTGGCGGTCTTTGACCAATTCCACCCCGATAAAAAGCCCCAGGCCGCGCACCGAACCGATAAGCGAAAATTGGCGCATCAGGTTTTTGAAGCCGGCCAGCAGCCCGGCACCCACCTTGAGGGCGTTTTCCTGCAACCGCTCCTCTTGGATGACGTCCAGCACCGCCATGCCGATGGCGCACGACACGGGATTGCCGCCGAAGGTGTTGAAATACTCCATCCCGTTGTAAAAAGCATCCGCGATTTCGCGCGTGGTCACGACGGCCGCCATGGGGTGGCCGTTGCCGATCGGCTTTCCAACGGTAACGATGTCCGGTACACAGCCTTGTGTTTCAAAGGCCCAGAAGTGGGTGCCGGCGCGACCGAGGCCGACCTGCACCTCGTCCGCGATGCAGACGCCGCCGGCGGCACGGACATGCTCAAAGGCCAGCCGCATGTAATTGTCGGGCAGCACCACCTGTCCGCCGCACCCCAGTATGCTCTCACAGATAAAGGCAGGGCCGCCCCTTCCATGATCGGCTATCTGCAGAACGGCTTCCTTGACGTAGGCGGCGTAGGCGGCAGCGGTGGCCTGATCCATCCCTTTATGCGGCCCGCGATAGCCGTCGGGCATGACAACGGTTTTCACATACCCCGGCGCCCCCATCCCCCCCGGGCCGTCATGCTTGTACGGGCTGACGTCTATGAGCAGATTGGTGTTACCGTGATAGGAACCGTCAAGGGAAATAATCTCTTTCCCGCCGGTGTAGGCCCTCGCCAGGCGGAAAGCGAGCTCGTTGGCCTCGCTGCCGGTGCAAACGAAAAAGCAGACGCTCAATGGGTCCGGGAGCGTTGTGAGCAGGCGCCGGGCGTATTCCACGATGTTGTCGTGCAGATAGCGTGTGTTGGTGTTCAACACCGCCATTTGCCGCTGCCCGGCATGCACCACATGGGGGTGGCAGTGCCCCACATGGCTCACGTTGTTGACACCGTCCACATAGACCTGACCGTCCTCGCTGAACAGATACTGCGCCTCCCCCCTGACGATTTTCAACGGATTGTCGTAGGAAATGCTCAGGTTGCGCCCGATGTGCGCCTCCCTGAAAGCCAGGATCTCCTTTTCCGTCCTCCCGCTGAATTTCAGACAGGTTTCGGGGATTCCCAGGATGACATTCGGATCCGGGCAGATGCTTTGCCATACCGTTTCCCGGCTGGGCCGGGCCACCCCGGGGAAGTTTCCGGCTGCATCCAGCATGTCGGTGATGACCTGAAAGTGGAGGTGCGGCGGCCACCCGCCGTTCACCGCAGTGTCGCCCACTTCGGCAAACACCTCGCCCTTTTCGATGATCCTTCCAGCCGTCAATCCGTCCAGGGATTCCAAGCTCAAATGCCCGTAAAGGGTGTAAAAGGGGCCTTCTCCCGTGGTGTGTTCCAGAATAATGGTGGGGCCGTAATCCAGCGGCACGGCATTGTTGTGAAAACTGTGGACCTTGCCCTCCATGAATGCAAAGACAGATGCGCCGGCGTCCATGTAGAGGTCGATGCCCAGATGAATCGTTCGCCGTTCCGGCATGGCTTCCGTTTTGTTTTCATAGGCCGCTGTGCGATAGATAAAGCGGGCTTCGCCATAGCGGCCTATGCCGACCTTGGCATTGTGGCGGTGCAGTTCCGCCGTTATGCGGTCTGCCAGAAGGACGGCGTCACCGGCTTTCTGCCCCGGCCCCAAAAAGGCGCTGCCCACGGAGAGATCGAATACGAGCTGGTCCGGCTTGTGAAGGCCTGGCTCGACCACGGGCGCGAACTCCTTGCGCCGCTCCTCCAGCCACGCCAAAATGCGGCTGCTGTGAGCCACCGGCTGCAATCCGCAGGCCGCCCTGAAAACATAACGGGCCAAACGTGGATGAATGCCCTCAAGGCGCTGCAGCAGCGACCAGGCCGGCTTCTCCGAAATGCGCAGGTAAGCGTTTTCCGGTTCCAGGCTGAACTGGTGGGCGCTGTGGCACACGCTCATGCAAAGTCGCATGCATATAAGGCCGTAAAGGGCCTCGAGTTCCGCTTCCGACAGCGGGTTTATTTCGTGGTAGCCCTTGACAATATGTCCGGCGACGGCCAGCGGGTCATGTTTCCCCAGCATGGCGTACGCACACACGATGGCCAGTTCATTCACCGTCCGGGTGTGCGCCATGTCGCCGAAGTCGATGAGGCCGTCCACCCGGTTTCCCCATTTCCCATCGGGAACGACCAGGATATTGTAATCGTTGCCGTCATTGTGAATCACACCCACGCGCAAATCCGCCGTCAGCGGCTCCGTGTGTGTTTGAAACGTTTTGAGAAAACCGGCCACCAGGTGACGCCTGTTTTTTTCGGCAATGCTGCCGATCAACCGTTCAACCACTTGAGACGCCTGCTTCAAATCCCAGTGAAACGGCCGGTGGGCCACGGGATGATCGTATCCCGAAAGGGAACGGTCCACGCGGCCGAAAAACCGTCCGAGGTCAGCCAGCAAACGTGCGTCGTGCGGCTTTACCAGGGCGAAAGGCGTGCCGGGAAGATAGGTGAGCAATCGCACGAAATGCCGCCTTCCCTTTCCACCGTCGACCGTGGTTATGGAATCCCCCTGCAGGGTCTTGCACACGGTCGGGCATCCCGCCCTGCCGCCGGCATGTAGCTTTTTGTCCCGTCCCAATCGTTGCATGACCTGGTTCTGAAAATCCAGCCTGTCATATGCTTCAACGGCATTGGCGATCTTCAAAACGAAGGCCTTCCCGTCTCCCGTGGTAACGCTGAAATTTTGATCCCGCTCGCTGGGAAGTTCCCGGCAGGCGCCCGCGATGCCATACCGTTCGGCGGCTAACTTCCGGGCATCCTGCGCACTGAAATTCGGTGCGTGTTGTACGATTGATAACATCTTTAATACCTTGAACCCTTTTTCCGCATATTGCCAGAGCGGGCGCCTCACCGTATTATTTCGAACGTATAGCCCTGTTCGGCATTACGGCCGCTTCTAACCGAGTTTTTCACGGCCGCGGCGCTATTATTCCTCGGCAATCGTTGTGCCTTGGTTTGGGTTATTGACCCGTTAAATTATGTCTGCCTGACTCTTGGAAAAAAGCAGATTATCACCACCGTTGCAAGGGGCATCAGCGTCAAGCAGAACAGGGTTGTCTGTAACGATGACAGGTCCGCCAGCTTTCCCACCAGTGGTGAAAAAGCCCCTCCGAGACCGTAGGCAAAGCCCATCATCAGACTCGCCACCATGGAGCGCCCCTTCGGCGCCAATTCCTGAGCCATTACGACGCCGATGGGAAGCGTGGCAAGGGCAAAAAAGCCGCCCACAGCGGCCGCCGGGTAAGCCCATTTTCCCTGGGCAAAGAGAAACAGCATCAGTGCTGGAGCCATTGTCATATGGGCGGCTATGAAGATCTTCTTAAAATCGATCCGGTCGGAAAGAAAACCCGCCAGAAGCCCGCTGGCCGTACCGGCGACGATGAAGATGGACGTTATGGCTCCGATGGAAACCAAAGAATATCCCCTCTCCGCCAGCAGCACCGTCATGAAGGTGAGAAATGATTGTGCAATGGCCGCCCGCAGCACCATGACCAGCCAAATAAGCACAAGCGGTTTCCAGACAGCGCCCAGGGTTTCTTTCAGGGACCCCAAAAATCCGGCGTATTTCAAGCCTTCGCTCACGGGAACCGGCAGAGCATAAAACAGATAGACAAGGGGTACGATGCCGATGAGCATGGTCGCCGGCATCATGGCCATGCCGAATTCAACCACATACCAGGTGATGAAGATAGGCCCGATGCCGAAGGCCAGGGTTCCACCCGTGTTGAAAATAGACATGGAAAAGCCCGTATTGCGTCCGCCGTACAAAGGCACCATGCCGGTGACAGCCGGATGGAACATGGACGACCCCACGGATCCCAGGGCAAACATGCAGACAAGCAGAAAGAAGGAAGGGGTGATTCCGGCCAGGGGGATGCACACGGCGGTCAATGCCACCCCGCCCAGGGCGAAAACCCTGGTCTGGTAACGATCGGCAAAATAGCCCACGGGCGGCTGAACGATGAAGGCCAGAAAGCGGATAATACCCGTAAACAGACCCACCTGGGCCATGGACAGGGAAAACTTTTCTACGAAACCGGGGATCAGCGGCGTGGAAAAGGAGGAATAGAAATCGCCGGTGAAGTGAACCAGGGTCAGGGTAAAAATGATCTTGATGTCGGTCCTGGGGTTGCGCGGCGTCACGAGCGATCCTTTCTTTATTCGCAGGCCTTTTTTTTCAGCCTTTGGAACTCCCCATCAATTTCATCGCCCAGAGGCAGGGACCTGTGTGAAGCCAGAATCCGATCAACCTGCCGACGGGAGCGCCCCAGCAGGGTCTCCCGGCCCCCATCGTCCCACTCCTCGAACGACCAGGACCGTTCGAGTCCGCTCATTTGCCAGACGCCTGCCCTCAGCGCTTCGAGCGTCGAGGGGTGATCCAGAAAGTGACCGCCGGGTCCCTTTTCATCGATCAGATCTTCCATCCAACGATCCCCGCCGGTCGGAATGCCTTTGCCTGCATGCAGGCATGCATTGAATATCTCCACGTCGATCATCATTTTTTCAAGGCTCAAAATCATCGAGCTCCCCAAAAGTCCGGCCCCCTCCAGAATATCCGGCCGGGCCATCACAGCTAAAGACGCGGTCATCGCCGCCTGGTAACTGCTCTGTATCCCGGGTGTGAAAGCGGCCGTACCCAGACCCGACGTCTGGGCAGCCAGTCCGTAATACCTGGCCATTTCGGTGGAAGCGGCGCTGATCAGACCGTGCTCGACGGCCCCGCTTTTTACACAACCGGTTCTGGGATCCATCAGCGCCGAAACCGGTGCGTAAATCACCGGCACCCCTTCTTCGGCGGCCTGAACGAGCGTTAACGTCGCCAGAATCTCGCAGTTGGCCATCAGCAGGGTGGAAGCCAGGCTGGCAGGCGCCGTCGCCCCCATCAGCGGCATGGGTACGACGGCAACGGGAAGTCCGTATCCAGCGAGTTCCAGATAGGCCTCGGTGTATCGCGCGTCGATGCGCAAGGGAGATTCCGGGCACAGCACCAGCGACAAGGGTTTTTTCTGCCTGATCTCGTTTGTCGATCCGAAAACGATTTGCAGGGCCTCCTTCAGCCAGACGGCGTGGTCGGTGGAAGCGACCACGTCTTGGACATGCTTGGAAAAATTGGCAAACAGGCTGTAGAGGTAGTCCACGTAATCACGCATGGTTCCCTTACGGTCCGTTGCCGTGACGATACACCAATAGACGCCTATTTCATCCAACGCATCCGCGAGGCGGGTGGCCGCCAGCCAGTCATCGAAGGTCGAATCCCGGTATTCCCCGGTGACCCGGTCGATGGCTCTGGTTCCTTCTCCGGACATGAGCAGCGTGCAGCCCCCTGTATTCATGGGAAGGTCCCGGCCGGTCCTCCTGGCGCCCAGGCTGAATCTCCTGGGAACGGATTGCAGGGCGCGTTCAACCACCTCGCGGGGCAGCCGGACCACGTGGTTTTTCCCCCCGACCTGGGCTCCGTATCGTGCAAGGCAGGCTCTCCCCCTGCCGGTTTCCACTTTTACCCCGGTAGTGGACAGAACACGCAGGGAACGCTCGTGAAGTGCTTCTTTCTCATCCGCGGAAAGAAGGTTCAAAACCGGTTTCACGACACCACCACCCTTTCGCGTTTAAACGGCAGGCCGTTTTCCTCGTCTTCGTCCATTTCCAAGACAGATCTGTACCCCGGGTACACCGCCGTTGCAGTGCGGTACCTGGTAGAAACGATTCTTGGCCCTTTTAGGACCGATGACCACCGGTTCGAGCAAAATGTCGTAGTCAGGGTTGCGCATAACCTTAATTCCTTGATAATGATAAAGTCAGGTTGCGTTCCTGCAACCTAACCTGGGTCTACGTCTCGGGAACACCCGGCAACCGGATCGGAATCCGAAATTGCGCTATTATTATCACACTTTCGTTTTAAAAACAGTGACAAATTATCCCAATGCCGCATCCTTACAACAAGGAGGTATGTCATGCAGAAATCACGGACGCCTGTCGCCCTGCTGAACACCGCTGACCGCAAAGGCGGTGTCGGCCCTACCATCGACAAACTGGGAATCAACCCCGTTAAAGGCAAACAAGTACTGGTAAAACCCAATTTCAACACGGCCGACCGCACGCCGGGATCGACCCACAACGACACCCTTGTCGCTTTGGTGAAAAAGATCTGGGACATGGGCGCCCGTACCGTCAGTCTGGGAGAACGCAGCTATCCGCCCACCCGGCAGGTAATGGAGCAGAAAGGCGTGATTCCGCTTCTGGAAAAGCTGGACGTACAAATTATCGACTTCGATACGCTGCCGCCCGAAGACTGGGTAAAGGTGGATGTGGAAAACTCCCACTGGCGGGATGGCTTCAGGATCGCGCGGCCCGTTATGGAAAGCGAGTGTCTGGTCTCCACCGGTTGTTTGAAAACCCACCAGTTCGGTGGCGTGTTCACCCACTCCCTGAAGCTGCACGTCGGGGTCGTTCCAACCACCCGCAACGGGTTCGATTACATGACCGAACTCCACGGGTCTCCTCACCAGAGGCAGTTAATCGCCGAAATCAACGCCCCTTTCAAAACCGATCTGATCTTCATGGACGGCGTCGAAGCTTTCGTGGATGGGGGACCGGCCACGGGAAAAAAGGCAAGAGGCGATGTGCTGCTGGCGTCTGTGGACAGAATCGCCATCGATGCGGTGGGTATCGCGGTCTTGAAAACACTGGGATCCAATCAGGAAATCATGAATACGGCCATTTTCGACCATGATCAGATTGCCCGGGCCGTCGAGCTGGGCATCGGCGTGAGCGCCGTATCCGACATCCGGGTCGTGGCCGTCGACGAAAAAAGCACGGCCTTAAAAGACCGCGTTCTCAAAGAACTCATCTGAAGCGGCCGATGTCATGATGACTGTTTGCAAACACCGCAATCTCGTGCTCCTGCCCGCAAAACAAAAACGGTTGCGTTGCCGCCACTGTCACTTGACAATTACCCCGGAAGAACTCGATGGCGGCTACTGTCCCGAATGTTACGAGGTCTCCGGGATAAGGCGGGATGACTTCGAGGAGATCGAAGACAAAACACAGGGCGCCGTCCAGTACCGCTGTGAGGATTGCGGTGTGCTTGTAACCTCATAAATTTTCGGGCCTATGACCCAAAAATTTATGAAGATACGCCGAAACGCAGCCATTTGAAGCGTTTGCGCAACGCTTCAGACACCCGCGCCCCGATCCTGGCCATGAAAATGTTCTCCGGTTTGAGGCAAATGTTGGGTTCGTTGGTCTGAAGATCCTGGAATCCGAAGGGTTCGAATAAAGCGATGAGCATTTTGCGGTAGGCTTGCGCCGTCATTCCGGAACCGTCGAGATCCCAGGTCCAGGAATAGCCCACGAGATAGAGAATTTTATCCTCGACGGTGTCGTGGGCCACCATGCGTTTCATGATGGCGGCCGCCACGCCCGCCGATCGCCAGCGGCGGCAGACCTCGATCACTTTCAGCTCCATCATCACACCCGGCCCCAGGTCCAGCCAGCGAGCCCCCTGTTCGGGATGGTCGAGCACGCCGAAACCGATGATGGTGTCGTCCGCATCGACGGCCAAAACGACATTGACCTCTTCCCTGGCGGCATCTTTTTCCAGGCTTTCCCTCTTGGTGTAAAGCGACCTGTACTGTGCATGGCCGCCAAACTCACTGTCAAATGCATACCGCTGAATCTCTTCGCTACTGCAAAAAGAGTGCACCCAGACGGCACCGGACCCTGTCTGCAATATGGCTTCATTCCGATCGGGCATACGCCCCCACGTTCTCGATCTGCAATTTAAACCGGTCCGTCAACGGGCCGCTTTAAATTTAGAAGTCGCTCCATCCCTTGTGCAGGCGCTTGACCATAACGACCATGTCGTGGCGTTTACCCCGTGGATCGACGGCGTAGTCCTTGAGCTCCGCACGCTTGAAAAAATCGAATTTCCGCACAGCCTCTATGGCGGCGTCTTCCATGCCGACGATCAGGTCCGAACGCAGCGCCTCCAGCCCTTTGTCCATGGCCGCCTGAATCAGGTCCAGCAGGATCCAGGTGCCCAGGCGTTTGTTCCTGAATTCGGGCAATACGATAATGCGAAAGCGCCCGACATGCTTGGTGGCTCCGAATTCGCGGGTGTGCAGGCTGCCGTGCCCCACGATCTTCTTGTTGCAGAGGGCGACGATGGCAAACACGCTTTCCGACCCCAGATTTTCAAACCAGTGCTGGATGACGGTGGGATTCGACGTGTCGTAGCGCATGCACCACCGGTCGTTCTCCGGTATCGCGTCAAAAAATTCGGAAAGAAGCCTTTCGTCCCCTTTTTCAAGGGGGCGAATGATCGCTTCTTCGCAGTCCTTCAGCACACACTCTTTGGGATAGCTCACCTCGCGGGTCCTCCATTTTTTAGAACCAAATGCTCAACGTCGGTTAGATATCCTCGGGTTTACCCATCACCTCTGCATACATATCCATGTTCCAGAGCTTGGCTTCAGCTAGATTTTGCCTGAACTTGATGAAATCGATGGTATCGCTGCCGGTAATTTTCTTGGTGTTGAAGGCCCCGAAACCGAGAAAGGCCTCGCCGCTCATGTTGGCCGCCAGCCAGTGGCGATTGGCATTCTTGCAGATATCCCAGAAATACTTCTTTTTCATGCGAACCCCGTCGATGCTTTTAATGAGGCACCCCGGAAAAAGATTGGCGAACTGCCACACGATCTTGTCTACCTCTTTGTCCAGCAGTTCGAAGTCGGCGTTGGCTTGATGCGCCTTTACCAGTGCCCTGCCTTCTTTGAGGGCGTCGCCCTTTTTATACTCCCCGTAAACGATTTCCCCGTCTTCCACATAACGGTCGGTAACAATCATGGGGTTCCTCACCCATTCGCCGTCGATCTTCAGAACCGGCGCACATTTACTGATCAGATTCTTGGCTTTCATTTTATAGGCCGACCACATCTCACAGGAAACACAGTTCCACATGGCATCCTCGTTGCTGAGCATCCAGGGCAGAAAGTCCGAGGACCCGCCGTCAGGTGCCGAACCGTGTCGGGGGCCTGCCTGGCCAAATATGGCCAAATCCGAAGAAACCGTCAGGTCGCAGGCCATGCCGATTTCCTGGCCACCCGCAACGCGCATGCCGTTGACCCTGCAAATCACCGGTTTCTTGCAGGCCAATATGGAGTCGACCATGTGGTTGAACAGCTCCATGTACTGGCCATATTCATCGGGACGCTGGCTGTAGTATTCGCTGTATTCCTTGGTGTTTCCGCCGGTGCAGAAGGCGTAGGGCCCGGTAGCGGTAAAGACCACGGCAACCACGCTGCGATCCAGGGATGAGTTCTCGAAACCGGCGATAGCCCCCTTGACCATCTCCGTGGTGTAGGAGTTGTATTGCTTGGGGTTGTTGAGGCGCACCCAGGCCACGTAAAGTCCCTCCACCGTGTTCCCCTGCGGGTCGGTCAGGGGACGCTTTTCGTAAACCACGCACGGTGCATCCGCATCCGTACCCCAGTGAACATCCGTGTGCAGCATGTGATCCTTCAAACTATTGTCTCTGGGCAACCATTCCAAAGCCATAGTAAAAACTCCTTTTTTTTGATGTTTTCGTTTTCTTGCTATTGTTTATAGTAAAAACATTCCTCTAACACTTTTGCAAAAAAGGGTCGAGGATTCAAGGTCCCAAGGGGTCAAGTGAAAACCGCAATGTGCTTGGTTTTTGCCCCTCGGGCCTCAGTGAATTATCTGTTTTCAGCCATCAGCTGTGAGCGTCGCTTGGCCCCTCGGATCCTTTAACCCTTGAATCCTTTATGCTTAAAAGTCCGGCACCAGGACGATACGCCTGTCCGGTGACTTTTTATGAGCCTCCTCGAAAGCCTCGGCAATCGTGCTCATGGGGCGCGTCTGCACGAACGGCGCCAGGTCTATTTTCTTCGACAGCACCATGTCGAGCACCTGGGGGTAATATTCCGGCAAACAGCCCCACGTTCCTATAATCTCCGCGTCGAAGGCCATCAAGCGGCTGATGGAATATTCGACTTTTTGCAGGCCGAAGCCCACGATAATCAGCTTGCCGGTGAAGCTGAGAAGATTGAGAGCGATTTCCTGACCGGGCTTGCTGCCCGTGACCTCGAAGATTTTCCAGCCGTGGCCCGCCAACCCCTCCTGCTTGCGTATCGCTTTTGCTTCCTGGGAAATCTCTTTGGGGGTTTTGCCGGTTGCGTCGATGGAAAAATCCGCTCCATAGGAGAGCATCTGCTCGAGCCGCTTCCCGTCTATATCGATGGCAATGACACATCCCGCTCCCAATGCTTTGGCTTCCTGAACCATGTACTGCCCGACACCGCCGACGCCGATGACGATGACATTGTCGCCGATGTCGAGCCCCGCCCTCTTAGCCGCCTGGAACGGCGTCGTGGCGGCATCGGCCACGACGGCCAGGTGCTCCAGCGGGATCTCTCCCCTGTTTTTGATTTCACAAAGGTCGATGGAGGGGACAGGGATGTGGCTGGAAAAACCGCCGTAGATACCGATGCTGTTGCCGGGCATCTTCTGCGAAAGGCAACGGTTGCCCCTGCCGGTCTTGCACAGGTAGCATCGGCGGCAGGGCATGACCGCCGGGATCAGGACCTCTTTACCCACCCAGGCGTCATCACCGGCCACGACCGTACCCGCTATTTCGTGCCCCAGGGTGAGCGGTGGTTTCGACACCGTGGGCACACCGTCGTAAAAATACCCCAGGTCCGTGTGGCAGACACCGCATCCTGCGATTTCCACCAGCACCTCCCCCGGATTCAGTTCTGGAACCGGAATTTCGACTTTTTCGAGCCTGCCGGGAGTAACCTCACCACTTTCCCTGTTCCGTGTCGTGGGCTGCACCATCTGCCAAGTCAATATGTTGTCCGGAACTGCTCCCATGTTCATTTCCTCCTTTGTTCGTATTTTCGGAAGTAGATACCCGGGCCCGTAGGACCCGACACTGGTTTCGCCCTAAAAGCGTTCAAATGGCCCAATTATATCAACCGAAAGCCAACGATCGATACACGTCTTCTGAAAACTTGGAACGCTAAACTTGGGTGGATATATTATCGCTACAATATAGCTGAGTCAAGCCTATTTACAGATGCCCCCGAATTGGGATAGTATTGTTTTTGGTATGGCTATACTGCTCCCAGGGTTGCATCGATAACATGGGAGCCGCAATTCCGATATTTTCGGATTTGTGCAACGGCTCACAGTTTACAACAAAGGAGAAGCTCCATGACCGACCCATTGATCATCGTGGAAAAGGAAGACCATCTTACTATCGTAACCATCAACCGGCCCGAAGCCATGAATTCAATCAGCCCCCCGGTCAGTGCGGAACTGTCGGCCGCCTTCGATGAATTTGCCGCAAATGCGGATGAGTGGGTGTGTATCGTCACCGGGGCCGGCGAACGTGCCTTTTCAGCCGGCAACGACCTGAAGTGGCAGGCCCAAAACGGGGGTGAGGAGCTCTCCAGGCAGACCGCCAGGATAAAAGGCGGTTTCGGCGGAATCACCTCCCGTTACGATTGCTTCAAACCCATCATTGCGGCCGTCAACGGGTTCGCTCTCGGTGGCGGCTTCGAAGTCGCCCTGGCCTGTGACATCATCCTTGCGGCCGAACATGCCACCTTCGGATTCCCCGAACCACGGGTGGGCATGATTGCAGGCGCTATGGGCGTGCACCGTTTGCCGCGTCATATCCCCTACCACCTGGCCATGGGAATGCTGCTGTCGTCAAAACGCATTGCCGCCCAGGAGGCCATGCAGTACGGACTGGTCAACGAGGTCGTTCCTCTCAAAGACCTCTTGCCCACTGCTAAAAAATGGGCTGCCGAAATCATGATGGGCGCTCCTCTGGCCCTCCAGGCCACGAAAGAAGCCGCTCTCAAAGGATTGGCCTATCCGCTCGATGAGGTTCCCAAGGTGTTCCCGATGCAGGAGGCTATGCATACGTCCGAAGATTTCATCGAAGGGCCCAAGGCTTTTGCCGAAAAGCGCCCCCCCCAGTGGAAGGGACGTTAGCCACAGTTCACCCCAAAAAGGGGCAACCCTGCAAGGGGCCACGCCCCCGACACCGCAGACGGCAGGCAAGCGGAAGCTTCGGAACCCCGGGGCCGACGGCACCGTTTACCCCAACGATGGGGTTTTTCCTTGACTTGGCTTTTATATAGCTACTATATAGCTAGATTCCAAGCTGAACCTTGCAACTTAAAAAACTTTTGAACAGGAGAAACCCATGAATCTCGCAGGAAAAGTCGCCCTGGTTACCGGAAGCAGCCGCGGGGTGGGACGCGCTGTAGCCCTCGGGTTTGCGGAACAAGGCGCCAAGGTGGTCGTCAACTACACATCCAATGCCGAAGCCGCGGATCAGGTGGTTTCGGAAATTGAAGCCTTTAACACTTCGGCCATCGCCGTCAAGGCGGACGTCGCCCTGAAAGCGGACGTCGAGCGCTTGGTGGGCAGCGCGGTGGAGGCTTTTGGAAAAATCGACATCCTGGTCAACAATGCCGGCTTCACCAGGCCGGCCCTGATGGTGAAAATGGAAGAGGACCAATGGGACCAGGTGGTCGACATCCACCTGAAAGGTGCATTTCTGTGTTCCCAGGCCGCCGGGAGGCTGATGAAGGAGCAGAAAAAAGGTAAAATCATCAATGTCACCTCGGTCGCCGGAATTGTGGGTACCGTCGGACAGGTCAACTACAGCGCCGCCAAGGGCGGCATCATCAGCATGACCAAATCCATAGCCCGGGAAATGGCCCGGTACAATGTGTGCGCCAATGTCATTTCCCTGGGAATCGTGGCCACGGACATGACCGAAAAAATCCGGACCGATGAAAAATTGAAAGAGATCTATATGAATCGTATCCTGCTGAAACGCTTTGCCGAACCGGCGGACATAGCCCCGGCCTTCTGCTTTCTGGCCTCGGACCAGAGCGACTACATCACCGGCCAGCTGCTGTGCGTTGACGGTGGATACGGTATGATTTAAAATAAATTTTAACCCGTCAGCACCCGCAACGGTTTGTGAATTCAGAATTTCGATTCATTTAATTCAGGGTCAACCAAATATGTAAAATTTATTATTTTTAAAAGGGGAAATAGATGGGAGACAAAGTAGCGATTATCGGTGTCGGCCAAAGTAAATTCGTGCGGCAGTACCCGGGGTCTATCCGGGAACTGGCCTTCGAAGGGTTCAAGGACTGCCTGAGGGATGCCGGCGTTACCACCCGAGATATAGGTGCTTCAGTGGTCTGTTCGGCCCCGGAATATGACAAGCAGCGATCGCCTGCCGGTGTCTTCGCAGAGTATCTGGGGTTGAACCCCCAACCGACCTTTTATGTCGAGAGCCTCTGCTCCTCCAGCACCACAGGCGTCAGGCTTGCCTATTCACTGGTGAAGTCGGGACTGCACGATGTCGTCGCCGTTCTCGGCTTTCAGAAAATGTCGGAAATTTCATCTTCGGAATCCCAGGAACGGATGGGCCGCGGCGCCGACATCCAGTGGGAGAGTCCTTTCGGCACCATGATGCCGGCATATTATGCCATGTATGCCCGAGCCCACATGGAAACATACGGAACGACGCCGGACGACCTCTCCAGCATCCGCGCGAAAGCCGCCACCTACGGCCAGATCAACGACCTGGCCGTTTACCGCAAGCCGGTCACCTTGGAGATGTTCAACGATCCGGAAAACATCATGGGCAGACCGGTGGCAACGCCGCTGCGGGTCGGCGATTGCTGCGCCAATGCCGACGGCAGCTCCTGCATCATCGTCGCCAGTGAAGAGAAGGCCAAGACCTTTTGTAAAAAACCGGTTTGGATCATGGGACTGGGTTCCGCCACCACCAGCGTGAATCTGGCCGGGCGCGATCTGTTCTCCGGCCTGTCGGCCGCCCGGGAAGCCGCCCGGCAGGCTTACGATATGGCCGGCATCGGCCCCAAAGATGTCGATGTTGCCGAAGTCCACGATTGCTTCACCATCGCCGAAATGATGGCTTACGAAAACCTGGGTTTTGCCGAGCCCGGCGAGGGCAAGGAATTGATCCGCGGCAAAGAGACCTACAAGGAAGGATCGATCCCCGTCAACGTTGACGGCGGGCTGCTCTCCAAAGGTCACCCCATCGGCGCCACCGGGGGATCCCAGGTCAGGACCATCGTGCTGCAGTTGAGGGGGGAAGCCGGCGACATACAGGTAAAAGATCCGGCAATCGGTCTGGTGCACAATATCGGAGGTGTGGGACTCTACGGCAATGTAACGATTTTGGGGAGGTAGATATGGGCAACAAAAAAGAGGTCGACGACCGGTTTAAAAAATTCGGTACGGTGAGTTTCACCGCCATCACCAAAACCAACGATTTTATCGAACACCTTGAAAAGGGAAACGTTGCCGGAACGAAGTGCCTGGACTGCGGCGCGGTTTTCTTCCCGCCCCGTGCCGACTGCTGCCACTGCCTGACCAGCAACATGGAGTGGTTCGATGTTTCCGGCAGCGGCAAGCTGGTCACCTATAGCAAGCTGACCTTCGCCCCCATCGGTTTCGAGGAGGATGTGCCCTACTGCATCGCCCTGCTCGATTACGGCGACTACAAGGTGTTCGGCCGCATATCGGGCAGCATACCCGAGGAGGAAATCCGGGTGGGCATGTCCATGAAAACGGTGGCCAACACCGTTTCCAACGGTCAGCTGAATTATGTTTTCGAAAAAGCGTAACCCCCAACATTGCATTGGGGATTTCGTGCTTTCAAATTTTCGTGGTTTCGTGATTACTCTTTTCTTTGTGGCCTTTGCGCCTTAGTTTACCCAGTGAAACCAGGTGTTGCTTTTGTTTCACCGGGGTGCTTCAGAATTGTCTTACACACGATGACCCAAACTGCCGAGGTTTAAGCCATGACAGACGACCAGACCATCAAGCTCGAAAAATCGGAAGGAGTGGCCGGCATCACCCTGGACCGGCCCAAACACAACGTCTTCAACATCGACATGATGCGGAAATTTTGCGACACCCTCGAGGATGTCGGCCGCGACGACAGCCTCAAATGCGTCGTGCTTTACGGCGCAGGCGCCAGTTGGTGTGCCGGTGTCGATGTCGGTGACCACAGGCCCGAGATGGCACCGGACATGATCGCCACCTTCAACCGCTCCCTGACCCTTATCGAAAACCTCGGGGTGCCCAGCATTGCCGCCGTGCATGGCGCGTGTCTAGGAGGCGGCATGGAATACGCCATTGCCTGCGACGTGGTGATCGCTTCGAAAAGGGCCACCTTCGGCCAACCGGAGGTCAAACTTGGATTTCTGCCCCCGTATGCGGCCATCCGCCTGCCGAAGCTGGTGGGAACCGCCAAGGCCATCGAGATTTGCACCTCGGGAAAAATCTACGCCGCGGATGAAGCCCAATCGATGGGCTTTGTCAGCCAGAGCGTCGAGGACGATGAATTTACGGAAACCGTGGTGCGCATGATCAAGGAAATTCAGGCCAGCAGCCCCTTGATCCTGCGCCTTAACAAACGCGCTGTGAACCGCCACCTGGGAATGTCCGCCGGTGATGCGCTCGAGGGCGTGAGCGATCTGTTCCTCAACACCCTGATGAAAACCGAAGACACCCTGGAGGGTATCGCCAGTTTCTACGAAAAGCGCAAACCCGAATGGAAGAATCGATAGGACAGCCTGGCCGTCCTATCGATTCTTCCATTATTTGAAACATTCACGAATTTTTTGTTACAACCAATTCATAGGGGCGACATCGCGCCTTAGCATTAGCGTTGGGAGTCTCAAATGGAATTACCCGCCCTACTGATCATCGACATGGTCAAGGACAACTTTGTGGAAGAACGCAACCTTCCCATCACCCCCCTTGCCCGCGGCATTATCGACCCTATCAACCGGTTGTCCTCTTTTTTCAGGGACAAGGGGTGGCCGGTGGTCTATTCCACAGATGCCTTCCATGAAGAGGACTTCATCTTCACCGGCAGGATGCACCCCCATTCCCTTGCAGGAACCGAAGGAGCTGAAATCGTGGATGATCTGGACCGTAGGGATGGCGACTACTGGCTGCCCAAACCCCGTTTTTCGGCCTTTTTCAAGACCGGTCTCGAGAAGTGGCTGAAAGATCGACATGCCACCCTCTGTGCCGTAGCGGGAATCGCCACCCCTTTCTGCGTCCTGACCACGGCAATGGACGCCCTGTGCCACGATTTCAAGACCGTGTTGCTGGAGGACTGCTCGACGGCCGCCTCTGTGGAACAGCACCGACGGACCCTCGACACCTACCGCAGAAATCCGCTCTATCCGCTTTTCAGGGTTATGACCTCAACTGAATTGATTGAGACTCTCGATTAAATGCGCCTGAGCGATGCAGGACAAAATGAATTTCAATTTGGTTTAAGATGGCAGTAATCAAAATACGCTCTTGTTTTGAAAGGTTCATTTTAGGCAGAACTGCTGCCGTCATCAAATCGACATTCTCTTGACAGGCAACGATCATCAGCACTCCCTTTAAAGGGCGATTTTCAAGCATCGCCCTGTTGCCCACTGCAATCGAGGGAAGCGCCTTTTCAGGACGCACGACTTTATGCTCCTTTAGCGTTTGCCCATCGGAACGGTTGATAATACGGATAACGATCCATGGCGCCCTGGCAATAGTCATGGCTTTGGAAGCGTAATTATGTACTAGCAGTTGAAACTCACTGTTGGTCCGAGGGTAGCGCGACAGATCGCAAAAAATAGATTCTATCGCATGCAGCTCGACATTTACGGTGCCGATGTAACGGAAGGCTTCCCCTACTTGCATTATAAGTTTAGACCGCTCTTCGTTGGCTTTGTACGCAGCCTGCTCGTACGCGTACAGCGTGCGGCTGAAAACCCTAAGGATAAAGCAGGATATTCCAAATAAAATCACGATCAGCACCGTTTCAAGGATCTCTTCTTCGAGCATGAAAGTAGGGGTTAAGGATATCCCGTGCCGAATGGTCAGGGGAGTGGCAACAATCGCCAGTAGAAGAAAAAGCAGTACCCCCATGTAGAAGATGATGAGATATTTACGTTTTTGCACGGTTTTCATAAGATATGCCATCATAAATAGATCCAGGCTGCAACCTTGAGGATCTGAAGCGGGGATAGACTCCCGGCAAGCCGTCCCCGCTTTTTTATTTTTATTGAAGATTCCCCGCAGCAAGCTTAAGGGGAATCTTCACCGTTAGGAATTCTATCAATTATGATCGCTGCCGATTCGCCTCTGCCTTATTCGGTTTTCAGCGCCACATACCGTGTATACTCGCCCTCCTGAATCAACAGCAGCACCACCCCGTTTTCAGAAACATCGGCAATCGCCTTCTTGAAAGCCTTTAAATCTTCAACCGGTGTTCGATTCACTTCCAGAATGATTCCGCCGGGCCTGACATTCGCCAAGGCCGCCACCGAACCCGGTGCGACATCCGTTATGATCACTCCCTTTTTCTTCTCGAGACCAAACTGTTGCGCCAGCTCCGGCGTTATGTTCTGAACGGTCATGCCGATTTTTTCAAGGTTGTGAGGATTTGCGGCCACGGCGGTTTCCTTGTCCGGAAGCTTACCGATGGTGACGGATAATTGCTCGCGTTTTCCGTTGCGTAAGACCGTGACATTCACCCGCGTGCCCGGCATCTCGAGAGCCACTTGATTGCGGAACGCGCCCACCTGATCAACGGACTTTCCGTCGAATTCGATGATCACATCGCCTTGTTTTAATCCGGCATCTTCAGCCGGCGTGTCCTTCGAGACCTGCGCCACTAGTATTCCTTTTTGATCGTTCATCCCAAAAGATTTAGCCAGATCCGGTGTCAACTCCTGGATAGCGACACCAAGATAACCCCGAACGACCGTTCCGGTTTTAATCAACTGATCCTTGATCGACCTGGCCATGTTGATAGGAATGGCAAAACCGATCCCCATATATCCGCCGCTCTGGCTGAAGATGGCCGTATTCATACCCACAACCTTGCCGTCCAGATCCACGAGGGGCCCCCCGGAGTTTCCCGGATTGATAGCGGCATCCGTCTGTATGAAGTTTTCATAATCCGCGATTCCGATGCTGCTGCGTCCTTTGGCGCTGACCACACCGACAGTCAGGGTATGGGACAGACCGAAGGGATTCCCTATAGCCACAACCCATTCACCCACTTCGATGTCATCTGAATTCCCCAATTGGAGAACGGGCAAATTGTCGGCTTCAATCTTGATAACCGCGACATCGGAATGGGGGTCGGCCCCGACCGTCGTTGCGGTAAACTCACGGCCATCGAGCAGTTTTACGACAACCTTGTCAGCGTCCCCGACGACGTGATTGTTCGTCAGGATATACCCGTCCTTGGAGATAATAAATCCCGATCCCTGCCCGATTATTTGTTGCCGGGGTGCCTGTTGTGATTGATCGGGGGGTTGCGGTCCGGGCATGCCGAAAAAACGATTGAAAAATTGATCGCCGAACGGTGTGCCTTGACCAAATGGTGAAAAAAATTGAACATTGGGCTGCTGTACGGTTTTTTCGATCTGAATAAACACCACAGCCGGTGACACCCTTTTGGCGACATCGGAAAAGGCCTTGCTGGTTTGCCTCAGGCTTTCTATGCCACCTTCCTTTGCCTGGGAAGCCAACGGAAAAAACAGCAAGGAAACCATCCACACCATCACCATCGACCACCTTAACCGCTCGAGTGAAAAAATACCGTACCACTTTTGTTGTTTATTGTTCTTCATGGCAGTTCTCCTTTCTTAATGCCGTTATGTTATCTGCCATCCTCGGCGTGAATATCTTCAAAAACATCCTTCACCTTCTCCAGAAGCAGGTCCACATCAAACGGCTTGTCAAAAACGGCGGCCGCACCGCATCGATAAGCCATTTCATGGGTTTCGGCATCTCCGAAAGCGGTGATAACAATCATGGGAGGAAAATTCCGGTACTTGGGTTTGCCTTCCAGCACCTCCATTCCCGTTATTCCCGGCATACGAATGTCGGAGATAATCAGGTCCACCGCCTCTCGTTCGAATCCATCCGGCAGAAAAAAGGTTTCAAGATGCGTCAACAACCCGATGCCATCCGAGCATTCAATGACGTCATAACCGGACCTCCGTAAACTCACCGCCAACAAGGTCCGCATTTCATAATCGTCTTCTGCCAGCAGAATGCGGTATTGGTTTGCCCTTTCCGTCATCGTGTTCCCCTTCCCCGAATGTCCACCAGGTTTCTTTTTGATGTTCATGCTCGTTCTCCACTCCATTGGATGCAGCCACACAATCATGCCTGATGCCTATTGGCAGATCAAAAACCATGCCAAAGTTTAATCTTTAATTTTCATATAGTTATAAATATTAAAGGCGGGGCATTCCGCCCCGATGGGGCAAAATGCACCAGGGGAACGGCTTTCACAACGTAGTGATTACGTGTTAATTCATGGATCGAGAAATGTGAGACGTGAGACGTGAGACGTGAAAGGTTAACCGAAAAAATTGAAATATAAGACGTCCGACCTCTAAGGTTTTACCCTCGGCCCCTGGATCCTTAGAGGTAGCCGTCTATAGCGTTTTTCACAATACCGTTCCGGATGCCTGAGAGGCGGAGGGTCTATTTTTTCAAAGCGCCATAGCGCTGCAGTTTCCTGTACAGCGTTTTGCGGTCCAGTTTCAATATCCTCGCAGCCGCGGAGCGATTGCCGCCGACAATCTTCAATACGTGCAGGAGGTAGCGGCGCTCTACGTCTTCCATGGGAAGCAGTTCATGCGGATCGTGGGAGCCGATGAAAAAGTGTTCGCTTTTATAGGCTTGGATTTTTTGGGGGAGATCGTCTACTGCTATTTTTTCAAAACGCGTCAACGCCACGGCGCGTTCCATGGCGTTGCGCAATTCACGGACATTGCCGTGCCAGACATAATCAATAAGCCTTTGTGCCGCATTTTCGGAAATCCCCGTCACCCGTTTGTTGAAGCGTTGCGCATACTGTTTGACAAACTGGTCGGCCAGCAGCAACACATCCGTTCCGCGCGACCGCAGGGGCGGCACTTCGATCTGCATGACATTGAGGCGATAAAAGAGGTCTTCACGAAAGCGCCCCTCTTCAACGGCGCGTTCGAGGTCCTGGTTTGTGGCGGCTATAATCCTTACATCGATATGAATTTCCGAATTGCCACCAAGCGGTCGAATGGCGCGCTCCTCCAGCGCCCGGAGCAGCTTGGGTTGAAGCATGATCGGCATCTCTGCGACTTCGTCCAAAAAGAGGGTGCCGTTTTCAGCTTCCAGAAACAAGCCCTTCCGGTCGGCCGTCGCACCGGTATAGGCCCCTTTTTTGTGCCCGAAAAGTTCACTCTCCAGCAGTGTTTCCGGTAACGCGGAGCAGTTGACGGGAATAAACGGCGCCCGACGGCGCCGGCTTTGTTCATGCAAGGTTTGGGCGACAAGCTCCTTGCCGGTGCCGCTCTCCCCCAGAAGCAGGATGGAAATATCCGTATCTGCGATGTGCGTCATCTGCGAAAACAGTTTTTGCATGGGGGGACTTTCCCCTAAAAGCGCGTCGAATTGCTGTCGCTTCGGAGCCATCCGGCTCAACAGCTTTACTTTCTCCTGTAACGCATGGTGGGATATTGCCCGATTCAGAACCATTTCAAGAAGATCCGAATCGACCGGCTTGGTAACGAAATCATAGGCACCCGCCCGGATGGAAGCGACGGCCTTTTCTAGGCTCCCGAAACCGGTCATGGCAACCACCGGAATATCGGGGCGATTCGCGGCGATTCTTTCGCACAGCTCTATACCGGTCATGCCCGGCAGGTGAATGTCCGCCAGAACGACGTCGAAATCGGCTTCTTTCAGATCTACAAATGCGTCTTCAGCCATGGTATACCAGGAGACCCGATAATCTCGATGCTTCAAGTCGGCAGCGAGCATCTCACACATCGATTGATCATCATCTACGATCAGTACCCTTCCCTTCATGGCGACACCTCGATTGGCAGATAAACCGTGAAACAGGACCCCTTTCCCCAGGTGCTCTCCACCTCTATCCACCCGTCATGCTCCTGAACGATCCCGTAAACGATGGAAAGACCGAGGCCGGTCCCCGCCCCGACATCCTTGGTCGTAAAAAACGGTTCGAATATATGCGCTATGTTTTCGGGTTGTATGCCCCGCCCTTCATCTTTTATATGCATTGCCAGATAGTCTCCACCCGTATCCCTCTTTTCAGGGTGTTTTTTCTTCAGAATTTCCAAAGCAACTTCCACGCGGCCCCCGTCGGTCATTGCCTGCATGCCGTTTATCACCAAATTGGTCAGCACCTGTTGAATCTGCAGCGGGTCGACGGGAATCATGGGGAGGCTTTCCTGCTCGACAACCTGAAAATAAACCCTTTTCTCGCCTGCCGTTGGCGCCAGCATGTCGATCACCCGTTTAGCCACAGCCGCCATGTCTTGTGGCGACCGCTTGGGCTTCCTGCGCCGGGCGAAATCGAGCAGGTTCTGCATAATTTTTATGATTTTTTCGGTTTGTTCTCCGATGATACCGGCTGATTGGACGATGTCTGCATGCTCGAGATCCCCGGAGCGGATCATTTTCGAGCGTCCATGGATGACGTTCAGCGGGGTTCCGAATTCATGTGCCATTCCAGCCGAAATCCGGCCAAGGGTGGCGAGGCGCTCGCTGTGGCGCAGCTGTTCCAACGCTTCAATCCGGCGTTCGTTTTCCGTTCTGGCAGCCTCCCAGCTTTCACTGAGGTCCCGACACATGGTGTTCAATGTTTCACAAAGTTCGGCAAACTCGTCCCGCCCGTCGAAAACCAGATCGGGGGCAAGATCCCCTTTCCCGATTCTTCTGGACTTGTCGATAATGCGAGACAGCGGCCGGTGAATCCATTTCTGGAATTGAAACCAAAGCAGCATTCCGGATGACAGCAGCAGCAAGAAGGTAATGGCAATCAGGTGCAGGGTGGAATCCCGGATATATTTTTTCAGCGCGGCCAAGGATTCGGAAAGTTCAATGGCGGAAGGGGGGCCGCCGCTGGTGTCAACAGGAACGTAGGTAAAGCGAAATGCGCCTTTTTTTCCCTTGTCCATGATGAGCGACACGACCCTCCCCTGCATAACGCTCTCAATGCTATTCAAAGGCACCGCCGGCGCATTCACGGTGGCCGCCGGGGAGTCCAGTTGCACCCACCGGAAATGAATGTTGTGCTCCTTCAGATTGGCTTCGCGAACAAGTTTTCGCGCCATCTCTGTTCCCGATTGATGGATCACATGCTCGATCATGCCCGACATCGCCTTACCGATCAGAATTGCGTCCTTTGCCATGTCATCATTGAAAAGCGCAACCTCACGATGATGATCGACCCACCCCGAACCCGCCAGGATCAGCACAAGCACCAGAATCAAGAAAAGATAGACTTTGTAAAAAAGCTTCATATCGACGACCTTTCACCATTAGGCTGACCACTGTAACGGTTTTTGCCCCGCAGTTGCAACGCCGGTGTTTACGTGGCTTGTTGTTTTTTAATGGAAATGCCCCATCTTTGCAACTCAGGAAGGTGTTCGAGCGTGAAGGCGTGGCACCTTACCCTGTCCTCAGAGCGAAGCCGGGTTCGCCCCCCTGGCAGCGGAGGCCCTAGCGTCGAGGTTGAAACAATCCTGCATTTCTGTTATGAATGGCAGCATCCTCCTTACAAAAAAATACATGACGGTATTTACCGATAGGGTATTTTTTTCGATAGCCCCCGCTGGTGGTCAACGTGCAAGGAAGAGCCCACCTTTGAGCAAAGCGGCGGGCAGCCCTGACCTCAACGGTGCACCTTGAGGCGAATCCATCACCTTGAAGGCCGGTGGCATATTCTGTTGCAGCTGTCAACATAAGTCCCACTTGCTTTCGAACGATCAAAGGAGGTTGAGAATGGCAAAAATATTTACCGCATGGCCCGATGAATGGCCCCGAAGCCTCAACTATCCGGAACAACCGGTCTTCTCCATTCTGGACCGAACGGCCTCACGCGTCCCCGAGCGCCTGGCACTCCTATTCGGAGGAATGGAACTGACCTTCGGGGAATTAAAAACGCTGGCAGACCGTTTTGCGGCGGCCCTGATATCCACCGGGATCCAAAAGGGCGACAAGGTGGCCATCCATCTTCCGAACTGCCCCCAGTTCGCCATCGCCTATTACGGTGCGCTGAAGGCGGGCGCCGTTTTTACCCCCCTGAGCCCTTTGCTGGCGCCCAGAGAGATTGTCTACCAGCTCAATGACGCCGAAGCCAGGATGCTGATCTCCCTGGACCTGGTCTACCCCGGCATCGCCGAAATCATTCCGGAAACGGGGGTCGAGCACGTCATCACCACCAGCATCGCCGACTGCTACAGCCCGGTCATCCAGCCCCTCAAACCCCTGGAAAAAATTCCCGTACCCGACACCCTCGACATGGTTGACATGCTCAAGGACAATGAACCCGATGCGCCTGAAATCGAAATCGACGTCTTCAAAGACCTGGCCCACCTGGCCTATACCGGCGGCACCACGGGTCTGTCCAAAGGGGTCATGTTGACCCACTACAATGTCGTGGCCAACACGTGCCAGTACGGGCATTGGTTCAACGGCGCCCGTCTCGAGATCCGGGATGGTGTGCCCCAATCCGTTCTCCCACCGGGGGTGGATCCCGTCAAGGACCGGCCCAGCGCCACGGACACGGAGACCGCCCTGGTGGTGGTGCCCTGGTTTCATGCCATGGGCACCGTGGGCTATCTCAACAACCTGGTCTACGGCGGCACCACCATGGTGGTCTTCCCGCGCTTCGACCCCCAGGAGTACCTGCAGGGCGTGCGAAAATACAAGGCCACGGTCCTGGGCGGAGCGCCCCAGCTGTTCATCCCCCTGGTCAACCTTCCGGAATTCGACAGCCAAGACCTGGCCGGGATCAAGATCGTGTCCTCCGGAGCGGCTCCTCTGGCCATGCCCATACTGGAGAAAATGCTGAATTCTTTTTCCGGCACGGTGTGCGAAGCCTACGGCATGACCGAATGCACCATGGGCGCCACCGCCAACCCGCCGAACCGAAACGCTATCCGCCAGGGGTCCGTCGGCCTCCCGGTTTTCGACACGGAATGCAAGGTTGTCGACCTGTTTTCCGGCGAAGACCTTCCCCCCGGTGAAAAAGGCGAAATCTGCATCAAGGGACCTCAGGTGATGCAGGGCTACTGGAACAAACCCGAGGAGACCGACCTGGTGTTGAAAGACGGGTGGCTCCATAGCGGCGACATCGGCACCATGGATGAAGACGGGTATTTCTATATTACCGACCGCAAGAAGGACATGATCATCTACAAGGGTTACAATGTCTATCCGCGCGAGTTGGAGGAGGTCCTTTTCACCCACCCGGATGTGGCCCAGTGTGCCGTTATCGGGAAACCGGCAATGGAGGTCGGTGAATCCCCGGTGGCCTTCGTTCAGTTGCGGACCGGTGCGCAGGCCGATGAAAAGGTATTGGCCGAATACGTCAACTCGCAGGTGGCAGCCTACAAGAAGGTGCGTGAAATCCACTTTCTCGAGGCCATACCGGTCAGCGCCGCCGGAAAGGTTCTAAAAAGGGAATTGAGAGAAATGCTGAAGTGACCCGGTGGGCTTTTTGCCTCCGGTTCGAGCCTGTCGGGATGAAACCAGCGATCTGCGGCAGAGCCGGATGCATGAATAAGGCCGCTCGAAGCGAACTGGTCTGCCGTCAGCGCTGATTTGTTTTCCGAATCTTGACCGCGCTTACCTTGAATTCCGGTATTTTAGCCAGGGGATCGTAAGCGTCGGCGTCGGTCAGCACATTGGGCGGATTTTCACCGAAGTGGATGGGCAGAAAAACTACCCCCGGTGGAACCGAGGATGTAATCCGTGCCGGGGCCTCCATCTCTCCCCGGCGGGACGACACCAAAAGGATGTCGCCATTGCCGATCGAAAGGCTCCGGGCATCCTCGGGATGCATGCTGACATACCCTGTGGATTGTTCGACATCCAGATGCGGAGAAATCCGGGTCATGGTGCCGGTGTGAAAATGGGCGAACATGCGGCCGGTGGTCAGGAAGTAGGGATAGTCTTTATCGGGTATCTCAGCCGGATCCCGGTAGCTCACAGCGTGGAATTTGCCTTTACCCCGGGCGAAGCCACCCTTGTGCAGGTACGGGGTTCCGGGATGGGATGCGTCGGGGCAGGGCCACTGCAGACCGTTTATCCCCAGCCGGTCATACGTCATTCCGGCATAGCTCTTGGGTGTCAATGCGGTCATTTCATCGAAAATTTGTTCGGGGTTTTCGTAATTCATTGCATACCCCATGGCCGAGGAGAGCATGGAGATGATCTTCCAGTCCGGCAGCGTGTTTTCCACGGGAGGGATGGCCTCATGGATACGCATGCATCTGCGTTCGGTGTTGGTGAACGTACCTTCTTTTTCGGCCACGGAGGCGGCCGCCAGCACCACATCGGCCACTTGAGCGGTCTCCGACAAAAAGAGCTCTTGAACGACCAGAAATTCGAGGCCTTTCATGGCTTCGTCCAAATGGTTCCAGTCCGGATCGCTGAGCCTTGGATTTTCACCGATAACATAAAGCCCCTTGAGTTTGCCTTCCATCATAGCCGGAATCATGTCGGTAATGGTCAGGCCTGTTTTTTCCGGCAGGACTTTGCCCCACGCGTTTGAAAATTTTTCCCTGATTTGGGGATCCGCCACCGGCTGGTACCCGGTGTATACATTGGGAAGGCCCCCCATGTCACAGGCTCCCTGCACATTGTTTTGGCCCCGCAAAGGATTGACGCCGCCGCTGCGAACCCCTACATTGCCGCACAACATCGCCAGATTGCAGCAGGACTTCACATTGTCGACGCCGGTGGTGTGCTGGGTGATGCCCATGGCGTAGAGTAATGAAGCCGGCGGATGGGTGGCGTATAGTTCGGCCATTCTTTCGATATCGGAGGGCGGAACGCCGGTAATACTCTGGACGTATTCGGGCGTGTACGTTTCGATGTGCGCTTTCATCGCTTCAAAATCTTCGGTACGGTCGCTGATGTACGGCAGGTCGTGCCAGTCGTTTTTAATGATGACGTGCATCATGCCGTTGAGCAGGGCCACGTCGCTTCCCAGACGATGCTGAACCGCGATATCGGCAAAACGGCTCAACTGAATGTTCCTGGGATCGGCGACAATCAGTTTGGCGCCCTTTTCTTTGGCCTTGAAAATCCGGCGGGCCACCAGGGGATGGCAGGCGGTCGTGTTTGAACCGATGACAAAGATACATCCCGCGTCTTCGATTTCGGCAATGGAATTCGTCATGGCGCCACTTCCAAAGGCTGCGGCCAGACCGACCACTGTGGAGGAATGTCAGAGCCGTGCGCAGTGGTCGACATTGTTGGTGCCGATCACCGCCCGGGCGAATTTTTGCGCCAGATAATTCTCTTCGTTGGTTATCTTGGCGGAGACCAGAACGCCCACGCTGTCCGGCCCGTACGTGTCAATGATGTCGCCAAAACGACTCGCAACGATCTGAATGGCTTCAGGCCAGTCCGTCTTAATGAACCGGCCGAAGGTTTTGACCAGGGGTTGTTTCAAACGCATGAAGCTATTGACGTGCTCATGCAGATTCCAGCCCTTGACACACAGTCTGCCCTCGTTGACCGGGTGGGTCTTTAAAGGCAGCGTGCTCTCGATTTTCCCATCGATAACTTCATACAACACACCGCAGCCCGTTCCACAGTAGGAACAGATCGAAGGAACGAATCGGCAATCCATTTTTTCCTCTCCCCTACTTTAGCAGTTCAAGCGCTATATCCTATGAAAATCAACTCCCTTCAGTTAAAGCCGAAAGCTTGTGAGGTCCAATCGGGGGCCAAGTGAAAATCAGCTTATAGGCCATACCTCACAGCTGATAGCCGGCTATGAGCTATCCCCTGGAAACCTCAACCCTTTTTTTGCCCATGCATCGGTTTCGGTTCCAAGGTCACGTCGCCGCCGATCATGTTGAAGGGTGACCGACCGTCACTCACACCGGTCTCATAATCGAACAGATCGATGCAAAGCTCGTTGACCTTGCGGTACAACAGCCGAAGCGGGATATCTACGGGGCAGGCATCTTCACACAAGCCACAGTCGATGCAGCGACCCGCCATATGTACGGCCCGAACCAGGTGAAAAATCGGCACGTCCGGCGGCAATTTCCCCGTACCGACCAGGTCCTTGTGCTCGAGGCTGCAATCATCACAAAAACAGACCGGACAGATGTTCCGGCAGCCATAGCACTTCAGACATTTTCGGAACTCGTACATCCACCGTGAAAACCGCTCGTGGTCCGGGTAGTCCTCCAGGGTTTCGAGCGATTGGGTGCCGTCAATGCCGACCTTCTTTTTGTGCAGACCCGGCGATGGCGCGTTCAGGTATGAACAGTCGGCATGTTTTTTAAGAATTGAAGGACAGCAGTTGGCGCTGACTGTCCGGATGTTTTCCGGATCGAGTTTATTCCAGATGCTCAAGACCTTCAGGGCCCGCTGATTGCAGTCGCGGGCCAGCATACCGATCTTGACATCCGGTTGCCGGTCGGATAGATGCACGGCTATTTTCTCGAGGGGATACCGGGCAGCCCCGTCCACCATATCGTTGACGTCATCCAATCTCTCCTTGACAAAGCAATACGGCAGGGGGTGGCCGTAAAACGATTTATACCCCAGGAACACGTCGATGGCACCTTCTTCAAGCCACTTTTTCACCGTAGCCTGCATCGAGTCCTCCTTCCAGCGGCTGTCTGTACGACGTCAGGGGGTTTGGTCCGAGAGATCTGATCTTTTCGGTAAAGTCCGTTACCACTTGCACGAACTTCTGGGCTTCAGCCGACGATATCCATTCCAGCTGCACCCTTCCCTCAAATCCCGTGAAGGCCAGTAATTCCTGAATAAACGTCATGCGCTTGATGGTCATGTGATTACCATACAGGTAATGACAATCTCCGATGTGTCACCCTCCCACGAGTACGCCGTCCGCTCCGCTCTGCAACGCCCGCAAAATATGATGCGGCGAAACCGTGGCCGAACACATCACTCTGACCGGCCGGATGTTGGGCGGATACGCCAGGCGGCTGACACCGGCCAAATCCGCCGCTCCATAAGCGCACCAGTTACATAAAAAGGCAATGATTCTCGGTTCGAATGAATTTGTTTCCATTTTATCCATCCCTATGTCAGCTGATCATTTCATATACCTCAGGCCCGCATGGCCGTTTGTATTTGAGCGTAGATTTGCCGGTTGCTGAACCCCATCAGTTGCGGAGCCTCGGAAGGACAAGCAGCTGCACAGGCACCGCACCCCTTGCAAAGCGCTTGGTTTACTTCGGCAACATTTTTATCGCTATTGAAATAAATGGCCCCAAAGGGACAAACCTCGATGCAGCCGAGACAACCCGAGCATAGCTCCGGATCTATACGTGCGACGATGCCCCCCACGACAATGCTTTCTTGCGAAAGCACCGTGAGGGCCTTGGCAGCGGCGGCCTGAGCCTGGGCGATGCTCTCTTCAATCGGTTTGGGATAATGGGCCATTCCACAGAGGAAAACGCCTTCGGTGGCGAACTCGACCGGTCTCAGCTTCTGATGGGCTTCCATGAGCCAGCCATCGCTGTCGACAGGAACCTTGAAAAGCCTTGAAATGCCCAAATCGTCCTGGCGGACAATAGCTGCCGCTAAACACAGGCAATCGGCATCCACCGTAAGGTTGCGTCCCAAAATCTGATCATGAAATTCGATGTTCACCTGTCTGCCGGCTACGGTTGCCCTCGGCTTGCGCTCCGGATCATAGCGGAAGAAAAGAACGCCCTTTTGTCTGGCCTCACGGTAAAGATCCTCCCTGGTGCCATAGGTCCGAATGTCCCGGTAGAGAATAAAAATGTTGGTGTCCGGGTTGTGACGTTTGAGTTCCAGTGCGATTTTAATGGAATGGGTGCAGCAGACTTTCGAACAGTAGGGGTGTTCCTCGTTGCGGGAACCGACACACTGAATAAAGACCACATTCCGGGCATTTCGGATACGGGAATCCTCCAGCCGGAGGCGCTGCTCCATTTCCAGGTGCGTCATGACAGCCTGGTGCTCACCATACAGGTATTCCTTAGGCTTATATTCTTTGGCGCCGATCGCCATGATGGCAACACCGTGGTCGACGCTTTCCGTCGATGCCCCTTTAGCGATGCTGGTTTTGAAATTTCCCACAAACCCCTCGACGTTGACGATGTTGGCCTCTAAATGAAGTTGAACGAGGGGATCTGCTGCCACCATGTCGATCAGGTCCT
>JAJDNW010000068.1 GCA_022340465.1 Deltaproteobacteria bacterium
CCTGCCGCCGTTTGAAACCAATCAGCGGCGACGGCGGCCAAGCTCCCTTTGAGGGGCCTTCGTCATACCCCCGCAATATCGGCGTCGGCCGATCTCACGAGTTTGTTCAGTTCCTTTACCACATGGTCATCCAGAGGCGGCACCTCGTGGCTCCTGAGGACGGCTTCGGCTTTTTCCTGGGCGCGCTCGGCAATCTGCCGGGGGTCCTGCCGCCAGGCGGAAAAGTTTTGATAGTTGAAAATTTTCGGTGAAAACAGGGCCTGGCTGCGGAAATTTTCGAACGTGTGCCTGTCTTCAAGGAAGTTTCCCCTGGGACCCACCCGGCGGATGCAATCCAGGGCCAGGGAGGTCTCGTCGACCGCAAACCCTTCCAGAAATCTTCTCGTCAGACCGATCAGCTCATTGTCGATCACCAACTGCCGGGGGCTGAAAGCCATTCCCCCGTCCACGTTGCCGGCGCCGCCGAGGATATTGGCGCCTGCCAGGGCGGCCGCCTGCAGGTTGGCCCCCTTCTGGCAGGTGACCTGCTCCGGAAGAATGCCGTCACAGAAAAGGCCGGTGGTGTCCGAGGGCACCTTGTAAAAAAAGCGCGCCATTTGAATGATGGATGCATAAAGCAGGCTGCTTTCCGGACCGGCATAGACACTGCCGCCGGAACGCATGTCCATCAGGGCCGGAACGAGGTAGTAGATGGTCGGGGTGCCGGGACAGAGGGTCTGGAGCACGCTGATCGAACCCAGCACTTCGGCATTGCCCAGGGCCAGCATTCCTGCCAGGGTGACCGGGGAACTGGCGCCCAGCATGGGCATGACCGGAACTTTGAGGGGCAGGCCGTATTCGCCGGCAATCATCATGATCTCGATGTCGTTTTCGGGTATGTAGAGGGGAGAAATCAGGCAGGCGATCGGGTGAAACAGGGGACGCTTTTTCATCTCCTCCCGGGAGCCCCTGACCGCAAGCTGCATTTCGATTTGGCAGCGCATATTTTTTGGCCCCATGGTCAGGTTCATGAAGTGCTTGCGCTGGCATTGCAGGAGGATGCTGGTGGCATGCAGATCGGCGGTCTTACCCGGAACGTCGTGAAGGGTCAGCGGACCTGCCATGGCGAGATTTTCCTGGGCGTCCGCCAGCGTGGCCAGGTTTCGCTGGTCAACGGTGGTGGCATCCCGGCAGCTTTGGGCGTCCGGTTCCAGGATGGCGGTCTGCCCGGTGGCGCAGCGCACGGCAAAGGGGCTGTCATAACTCAGCATCAGGTCATACTCGGGATCCCTGCCGGCCAGGCAGACGCTTTTTGGGACCTTGGCCAGGCATGCCTCCACCAGGGCCGCCGGAAATTTCACCCGGCCGCCGTCATCGACCCGCGCTCCGGCGTCGTGCAGTACGCTGCGGGCCCCGGGATGGTCGATCAGCAGGCCGACATCCTCGAGAATGGTGAGGGACGTTTGGTGGATTTTCTGCAGTTCCCGGTCGCTCATCGTTGCTAGGAAGGAAGGTTTCATGCTATCTGCATTCCTGTTCTGACCTGTTGTCGGTGGACTGGAACCATGGTGATTTTTTAGACGTGAAAGTTGTCCTGTTAGGTGAAAAGAAGCGGTTTGTCAATCCAGAAAAGGAAAACGGCTCATGAACGATGGAAAAAGTGATTTAATGTATCAGTTTTGGGGTTGGCTTCTGTTTATTGTTTGTGCGTTTATTTTTATCGGCTCCAGTATCCGCACGGGGGACGTGCTGATGCTGATCGGCAGCCTGTTTTTTCTGGTGGCCTGCTTTTTTTTTCTGGTGCCGTTGATCAAGGCTTTCAAGCGTTAGGCGTCTGTTTGACTTCGGGTCTATAAAACCTTATGTTCGTCCCGAAACGCTTGTCATTCCTAAAATCTGTCAATAATGAGGGGGGCAGTATGCGGAGTCATGAAGTCGATTATGAGATCATCGGCGACGACATTCAGATCGTCGAAATAGAGCTGGACCCGGGCGAGACGGTCATTGCCGAGGCCGGCGCCATGAATTACATGGATGACGGCATCACCTTCGAGGCCAAAATGGGTGACGGCTCCCGGCCGGAATCGGGCTTTTTCGGCAAGCTCATGTCGGCGGGCCAGCGGGTCCTGACCGGTGAGTCCATTTTTCTGACGCATTTTACCAATCAGGGCATCGGGAAGAAACGGGTGGCCTTTGCCGCGCCGTATCCCGGAAAGATCATTCCCATCGACATGACCAAGGTCAACGGAGAACTGCTGTGCCAGAAGGACGCTTTCCTGTGTGCGGCTCTGGGAACCGAGATCGGTATCGCTTTCAACAAACGTCTGGGAACCGGTTTTTTCGGCGGGGAAGGCTTCATCATGCAGCGTCTGCAGGGTGACGGCAGGGCGTTTGTTCACGCAGGGGGAACGGTCATCAAGAAAAAGCTCAACAACGAAACCCTGCGGGTGGACACCGGCTGCCTGGTGGCGTTTACGGCGGGCATCGACTACGACATCCAGCGTGCGGGCAGCCTCAAATCGATGTTCTTCGGGGGCGAGGGGCTTTTTCTGGCAACCCTGCGTGGCACCGGAACCGTTCTATTGCAAAGCCTGCCCTTTTCGCGTATGGCCGACCGCATTCTGCAGCATGCGCCCAGGGCAGGGGGTTCTTCCAAGGGCGAGGGCTCGGTGCTGGGCGGCCTCGGGAGACTGCTGGACGGAGATTAGGATTTACCTGTTCCAGCAGTATCCGAACGACACCCTTCCAGGGTGAAACCAGTGCCGGGTCCTGGGGATCCAGGTATCCGCATTCTTGGGGTAAAACGCATAGGAAAGGAGTTAATGTGAAAACCATCGGCATGATCGGGGGCATGAGCTGGGAGTCGACCCTGGAATACTACCGCATCGTCAACCGGGCGGTTAAGGAGAAGCTCGGGGGCCTCCATTCGGCCAAGTGCCTGCTCTATTCGGTGGACTTCGAAGCGATCGAAAAACTGCAGCGCGAGAACCGCTGGGAAGAAGCGGGTCAGGTGCTGACCCGCGCTGCGCAGAATCTGGAAAGAGGCGGGGCGGATTTCGTTATTATCTGCACCAACACCATGCACAAGGTAGCGGATGACGTCGCGGCAAGCATTTCCATTCCCTTGCTGCACATCGCCGATGCCACGGCCAAGAAGATAAGGGCCGAGGGCCTGCAGAAAATCGCCCTTTTGGGAACGCGCTTCACCATGGAAGAGGATTTTTACAGGGGAAGACTGGTGAACCAATACGGCCTGGATGTGCTGGTGCCCGATGATGCGGCCATGGATGTCGTGCACGGTGTCATCTACAATGAGCTCTGCCTGGGAAAAATCGAAGCGGCGTCAAAAAAGAAGTATCTGGACATCATCGAGGGGCTGGAAAAGGCGGGTGCCCGGGGCGTCATATTGGGGTGCACGGAAATCGGGCTGCTGGTCAAGCAGGCGGACACCTCGATCCCCCTTTTCGACACCACGGAAATTCACGCCCTGGCGGCCGTCGAGGAAGCTCTTCGCTGAAGGTCAATCCGTTTCGGCAGGGATAAATCCCTGCTCTACAAAGCAGTTGGCTACAGGCCCTGTAGTTCAGGGCTTCAGCCCTGTCAAATAGCGGTTGTCATGTTTAGGATAAAATGAGTTTGCGAACAGCTATATCTTAAGTAGGATCTAAATATGTGTCGAAAACTTTATGGCAACCGCTATATTTACTGCGGTGTGCTCACCATCCTCGCGCCGCAGTAAACGCAATGCCCCGCCCTTTCATCCTGCACCAGCCCGCAGCGGGTGCAGACCGTCCCCTGGATCGGCAGCCGCAGATTGCTCGTGTCCGCAAAAATGCCCTGCAGCTTTTCATCGTAGGTGAAGGTTGCCCGGCATTCGAGGCAGATCATCTGGCGCTCCAGCTTGGCTTCCACCAACCCGCTGCAGAACGGGCATTCGATATAGTGTTTTTGGGGCATCAAGGCTCCTTTGTGCAATGATCTCCTGGCGCATCCTTCGGATCGTACCTCTTCAATCCCGGTCACTCCTGCCGGGAATTCATGATGTCGCGACGGACGTGCTGACAGCTTCACAGCCGAGAATCCTATTACATTTTCGCACAAATTGTTACCAATATTACAGACCTTTTTTTGTTTTACAAGCATACCCGAGAGCGAAATACCATAAAACTATTTGAAAATACTGATATAGATCTATTGTGCACAATGTGTATTGTTCTTGCGTGGGTTGTTTTAATCTGTTATTTTATAGCATTCATCAAATCATCTAAACCATAAAAACCTTAAAATTAGTTCTACCGAGCGGAAATCGGGGCTGCTAATGGCTGTCCGAGTTGTGAAGTCTTTATTTGGGTGCTTAAGCAACACTTAAAGAGGTCGGATTATGGAACGCCGCGCTTTCACTTTCCTGTCATTTTTCCTATTGGTTGCTTTTTTTAACCTGCTGGTTGCCGATGCAGAGGCCGACTGGACCAACCTGGGGCTGTACGGCGGCCAGATATATGAAATCGCCATCGACCCGGATGATCCGACCCGAATGTTTGCCGGCGCCTATTATGGGGACGGCCTCTACCGGACCCTGGACGGGGGGACCACCTGGGCCCCGGTGCTCACGGGTGAAGAAGGCGGTCTTTTGGAGGGTGAAGCCACCTTTAAAAATACGGCGGTGTGGTCGGTGAAAATCGCTCCCAGCAGCGATGCCAACCCGGACAACAACACTCTTTGGGCGGTGCACAACTACTGGGCGGAGAAAAGCACAAGCGGCGGTGACGACGCGTCCTGGACCCACATCAGCAACGCGGCCATGCAGGATGACTGCACCAACTGTCCCAACGATTCCACTCCCACCCAGGCCGGCAGCGAGCAGTTCAGGTACTGTCATGCCCTGGCGATCGACCCCCAGGACCCCCAGACGGTTTACGTGGGCACGGGAGGGCCGTCCAGTTCGGATGAGAAAGGGGCAATTTACAAAACAACGGACGGCGGTTCGACATGGACCAAGTTGGGCCTCATTTACCCCGGATTTGACCCGGACACGGCTTTTCAAGACGACCCCGAGGTCAGTTATGAGCCCAGGGACCTGGAAAATGAGTTCTACTCCAAGGTGGTAGCCATAGCGGTTCACCCCACGGATAGCAATATCGTCTGGGCGGTCGATTTCAACGATGTTCTCGGCAAGTACCTGTGTATCCTGTATATGAGTGACGATGGCGGTCTGAGCTGGAACCACCGTGTCGGTCTGGGCGCCTACATGGGGGAATCGGGACTGGTGATAAAACCGGACGAACCCAATGTCGTATTCATGGGCACTTTCTGGGGTATCGTCGGAATTGCGTTCGAAGCGGACACAGCGGGCGACCTTCACCGGGACAGTACCGCGAACCTGGCCTTCCCCATAGGTTGGGGAAGCGGTAGAAACATCCGGGCGCTGGCCTTTGATCCTCAAAATGCAAGCACGTTGTATGCGTCGGCCGGACTGACCAGTAATTTCAAACTGCTTAAAAGTGTAGACGGCGGTGAGAACTTTCCCCACGAATACAGCCATGACCAGCAATACATTCACCTGGCACCGCATCCCTTGAACAGCAGTATCATATTTGGGGGCGACCGCCTTCTGGGGATCTTCAGAGGCGACTATGCCGGTGGAAGCTACACCTGGACGAAAAAAAGCGACGGCATCCAAGCCATCCGCACAAACGACATCGCCATCGACCCCAATGATTCTAGTCATTACTTGGTTGCTACCATGGCCGGCGTATTCGAACAACAAGGGGGTCAAAGCAATCCCTGGTCCGATACGGCGCCCCTCGACTACACCGAAGCCTTTTCCGTGGCGTTCGACGCGGGCGATACAGACGGGTCATCCTTTTTGGCCGGTGGCGAAAGCATCCTGTACAAAACGACCGACCACGGCCAGACCTGGTCTAAAAGCAATTCCCTCGGCTACCCTCACTTTGTCAACGATGTCACCATCGATCCGGCCGATTCGCAGAATGTATTTGTGACCACCCGCTATCCCGGCAAGGTCTTTAAAAGCACGGACGGGGGCACCAGTCTGACAAAGGTGTTGGACAGCAGCGGGGCATACGATTTTGGCGCGGTGACCATCGATCCCAACGATTCCACACACATATATGCCGGGGGCGGCAACTTTTTCGGAACCGATGCCTCCGGCGACTTGTACGAAAGCACCACCGGCGGCGGCAGCGGCACCTGGAGTCCCATCCTGCCCGCGGTGACGGTCAACGCCCTGCTCATCGATCCCGACAATCCCAATCTTGTCTATGCCGGTTGCGGCTACAGCGGCGGCACGGAAGTGCCCTTGTACAGGAGCACGGACGGCGGGACCACCTGGCACGAATCCTACGCAGGCATGCCCGGAGAGCCGTTGCGCCGTGGGCTCTGGGGGAGTGCGTCAAACGATCTGTTTGTTCTAAAGCACACCGGCAGTGTGGCCAAAGGCGGCTTGGACGACGAGAACATTCTCCACTTCGACGGCGGGGATTGGGGCAACATGGACATCGGCGCATCCCTGCCGCTGTACGGTGTGTGGGGAAGTGGCGGTGCGGATGTTTTTGTCGTGGGAGAGGCCGGCACCATCCTGCATTACGACGGCAACGCGTGGGCCGCCATGGACAGCGGTACGGGAATGGATTTGTCGGGGGTGGCAGGGTCTGCACCCGGCAACGTGTATGCCGTGGGAAAGGGGGGGCTGATTCTACATTACACGGGTGCGGTCTGGTCCATGCTCGACAGCGGCGTGTACAAAGATCTCAATGCCGTCTGGAGCACCAGTGACGGGTCGAGCGTTTTTGCCGTGGGCGCCTACGGCACGGTGGTTCATTCCGGCGACGGCACAAGCTGGGCCAAACAGACCACGGGAACCGCCAGTGCCCTTCGGGGCGTGTGGGGTGCTTCCGCCGCCAATGTCGTTGCGGTGGGCGACGGCGGCACCATCCTCTCCTACGACGGCAGCACCTGGACAGCCGCCTCCAGCGGGACATCGAAAAACCTTACGGCTGTCTGGGGAACCGGCGACGGGACCCAGGCGTACGCTGTCGGCGAGAACGGCACGATTCTGCATTACAGCGGCGGCACCTGGTCCCCCATGACGAGCGGAACAGACGCCGATCTGCACGCTGTTTGGGGAACCGCATGGAATCAGGTCTACGCCGTCGGGCAGTACGGAACCCTTTTGGATTATGACGGATCTTCCTGGTCCGAAGTTGATGTGGGATTTAAGGAATTCCCGGCCTGGAACAGTGTCACCGACCTGAAATTCAAGCTCGAGGGCAGCGACCGGATCATCTATGCCAGTACGGTCCGCCAGGGGATTTACGCCTCCTCAGACGGCGGCAACAGCTGGACCAACATGAGCACGCCCCCTTATGAAGTGTATGCCCTGGCAACCGGTTCGGTCATCGTGGGCACCCAGGGAGGCGTGCTTGCCATGAGCGGCTACGGACTGCTCTACGGCCAGGTCACGGATCATCTGGGAACACCGATTCCCAACGTGACGATAGCCACGGATATCGGCAAGTCTACCGTCAGCGCGTCGGACGGCACATGGTCCATCGGGATGAAGGCCGGAACATATGTCGTCACGGCGACGGTTCCGGGTTATGGCCGGGTTTCGGAGACCGATGTCCCCATATACGATGCCACCGGCACCTTTGTGGGGTTTGAATTCAACAACCGTTCTATTTATGTGAGCATCGGAAACCGGGAGGTGCTGGGAACCGCAGGCAGTTTTGTGGGCCCCGGCGGGCGGGTTACCCCGACAGCGGGGCAATTCACATGGTCCCAGGGAAGCGGCGACGGGGAACTCTCGGCGCAATACGGCGTGAACACCACACTGGTTGTCGAGCCGGATCCAGGCCAGCGCGCCGTAGTAGTTGTCGACGGCCAGTCCCACGGAAGCGACACCATCAGCTTTACCCCTCTGACAGGCAGCCATGCCATCGAAACCGTCTTCGACAACCAGGCACCTGCCATCATCGGCCAGATCGATGACCAGACAAAAGCCGAGGACGCAGATTCCTGGGAGCTGGACCTTACGCCCTATGAAAGCGATCTGGAAGACAGCGGCACGAACCTTAACTGGAGTGTCAGCGGTGTCAATACGTCGCTTTTTACCGTTGAGGTCATCGATGCGGCCGGTGACCTCATCGAATTTCAGCCGGTTCCCAATGCGCATGGTTCGGATGATATTCTCCTGACATTGACCGATGCCGGCGGACTGACCGATTCTCAGACCATCACCGTCACGCTGACACCCGTCAACGATGCGCCGGTGGTGGGTGACATCCCCGACCAGACGATAGCCGAAGGCAACACGTTCGCGACGATCCACCTGGATAATTTCGTGAGCGACGTTGACAACACGGATGCGGAGATGACGTGGAGCACCAGCGGGCAGACGGA
>JAJDNW010000069.1 GCA_022340465.1 Deltaproteobacteria bacterium
CAGCCGGCCAGGGCCATGGAACCGGCTTTTTTCCCCTTGTAGGTCGCCCCGTGCGCCTGGCAGGCGTCTTCGATCACCAGCAGGCCGTGCTTTGCTGCCAGGTCGAGGATGGGGTCCATGTCCGCCGGCTGCCCGTACAAATGAACGGGAATAACGGCCTTCGGCCGTGGCGCAGGGTTCAAGGTTGAAGGCACACGGGGATTTTTGAGATAGGCTTCCAGTTTGCTTGGATCCATGTTGCAGGTGGCGGGGTCGATGTCCACGAAAACGGGCACAGCGCCTGTCTGGGATATGGCTTCGGTGGTGGCGATGAATGTGTTGGGCACGGTGATCACCGCGTCGCCCGGGCCCACGCCGGCTGCCATCAGGGCAAAGCGCAGCGCATCGGTGCCGGAGTTCAGGCCGACGCAAAAGCGGGCCTCGCAGAAAGCGGCGAATTCCTTTTCGAAGGCTTCCACCTGGGGCCCGCCGATGAACATGCCGTTCTCCATCGCCTGCGTCATCATGGGTAGAACGTCGTTCTTTATTTGCTGATACTGCACTTTGAGGTCGAGAAAGGGCACGTTCATGTCAAACGCCTCTCGTTTTAATTTGACAGGAAATACAGGATTGTTCGGATTATTTCATTCACCGCCCGCTGCGATCGAGTTCACAGAGATCACAGAGCTTTCTTAATTTAGCCACAGACCCACACGGACTGACACAGACATTTTTTTTTGTTCGACCGCTCCGTCTTTGCTCATCCTTCACCAGACGGCTCCGATCGAACAAAATCAGTCATCGCTGGCGCGAATTATCCTTTTTCCATTATACCATTCCATAATCGTTTTCGTTTTGCGAAGAATGAGCAACCGAGAAAGATTGAAGAAATGTAATAATGTCTGTGAAATTCTGTGTGGGTCTGTGGCAATGAATAATGTTCTTTCTCCACGCCTCTACGAACTCTGCCTGCCCAGTGAAATCTTTGTTGTTCTTATTTCACCGGGGCGAAAGACAATAGATAGCGGCGAAGCCGCGTCTCATAATAGTTTGGCACAAACTATTATTCTGGCAAGGCGTCTGGCGCGACATCTTTCAGGCACGGATAGTGCCGGTCCTTGTCCGAAAGAACGGGGTCTTTCAGGGGCCACTGGATGCCGATGCCCGGGTCCGACCAGAGGACGCCCTTTTCGCAGTCCGGCGCGTAATAATCGCTGCACTTGTAGGTGAAGACGGCTGCCTCGCTCAACACGCAGTATCCGTGGGCAAAGCCCTCGGGTACGAAGAACTGGCGCTTGTTTTCCGCGGACAGGGTCACCCCGGCCCACTTGCCGAAGAAGGGCGACCCCCGGCGGATGTCCACGATCACGTCCAGCACCGCTCCCTGCACCACCTGGACCAGTTTGGCCTGGGCGTGGGGGTGCTGGTAGTGCAGGCCGCGCAGGGTGCCTTTGCCGGAGCTCGACAGGTTGTCCTGCACAAAGATGGTTTGGATGCCGTTTTCGGCAAAGCGCCTCTTCTGATAGGTTTCGCAGAAAAAGCCGCGCCGGTCCGGATAGACGTCCGGCTCGATGATCTTGGGCCCCGGGATGTCGATGTCGATTAGGTTCATAAAGCGAGTTGTTGGGTTCGGCTCAGGGTTTAGGAACCTCGTAAAACGTGAGATGTGAGACGTTAGACGTGCTGCTCGTTTCACGTCTTACGTTTTGCGGTATGCGTTCTATTTTTTACGCCTTGCGCCATACCCCTTTCGATAGTTACTTTCTCAACACATACGGACTGCGCGTGTAGAAGCTGACGCCGAGGTAGACCCGGTTCTCGTAAAATTCCTGGTTGTCGTCCGTGGAGATTAGGTCGTAAAAAGAATAGTTCAGGTTCAAGGCGCAGTAATAGGCGACCAGGTAGCGCAACCCCATCCCTGCCCGGAAGGTGTTGTCGTAGCGCTCCGGGCTTTGGTCGACATAGGCGTTGTACCCGTAGGAAGCGCTCAGGTTGCCGCTTAAATCTTCCTGAAAGTTGTAAACCGCGTTCCCGCCGACAGAGGTGTAGTAGTACAATCCCAGGTTCTGAGCTGAGGCGTAATCGTAGTCCAGCCCGTTGCGCACGAAAGCGGACAGGCTGCCCCTTTTGAAGGGCCATGTTTTGCGGCCCTCGCCAAAAACGCTTGTCCCGTATTCTTCTTTGCGGTCGCTGTAGGCCCTGATGAGGGGGCCGGCCTCCAGGCTTAGAGAGGTGGTTTCGTCGGGGGTGTAGTCGAAGCCGATGCTCGGGTAATAGAGCTGATAGTCGTCCGAATCTCCCAGGTAAGTCATCACGGTGTGGGCATAGCGCACAAACCAGTTCGTGTGCCGCGAATAGTTGTACAAAAGCCTCAGATCGGCGCGGGTGTTTTCGAAATCTTCGGTGATGTCGAATTCGCCGCGGGTGTAACGGAGAAGAGCGTCGCTTCCCCAGCGGCGTGTAAACCAGTAGTCCAGCCGCACCTCGGGGCTGTAGGTGGTACTGTCATCGCGGGGGGTGGACCAGTCGCGGTATTCCGTGTGGCTGTACTGCAGGGTGACGGCGTTTTGGGCGCCGAACTGGTTGGTGATGCCCACGACCGCGGCATTCCGGGTGTAGGCATCCCTGCCGGTGCGTCCCGAGACACTTTGGTCGAGGGCGGGATCTTCGCTGTGAATGAGGGTGTCCCGCAGAAATCCCTGCGTGTTCCGGGTAAACTGCGAACGGGCATTCAAACTCGCCGCATGGCTCCAACTGTTCAGGTCCGGGTTGTTTCTGTAAAAGTTGTAGGAAGGATCGTAGCTGAGCGAAAGGCCGCTTTCTTTACCGGTGATGTCCAGGGTTGCCCCGGGGGAGACGCGGGAGATGAAATCCTCCTCACGGTTGTCTTTGCTGCGAAAGACGTTGTCCGTGTACTCCTCGGACAGGCTCAGCCGCGGCGCAAAGGTGATTCGCGCGCCGAAGGCCTGCGATGAAAGGCAAAGACACATGAAGACGAGCAAGCTGTATCGATAGTATTTTCGCATATTTTTACAGGCTTTACAGGATTAACGGGATTAATATGACTTAATTGGCATACGGAAATCGTGAGACGTTGAAATCGTGAAACGTTGAAATCGTTAAACGTGAAACGTGAAACGTAAGACGTAAGACGTGCTGCTCGTTTAACGGTATTCGGGTCGCAAGGCACAGGGAACAGGGCTCAAGGGGTTAAACACAAAGAAGAAGCTTAACGCGTTGAATTTGCTTTGCGCCGTACGCCTTTCGCCTTTCGCTCTACTGGCGTCCAGATTTTTATATTTTGCCACAAACAGACACAGACAAACTTCTCTTTCGTCGAACAAAGGATTTTTATGTCTGTGGAATTCTGTGCCTGCCCTGTGGAATTCTGCGAAGCAGACCCAACGGGATTCCACTGGGTAAATCTGTGGCCAATTTTATCACTTAAACATCATAACAGCGGGGTACACGCTGTTATTCTGCGAAGCAGAATTGAAATACTTTTTCTCTGCGAACTCTGCGAGAGATAATATATAGCGGCGAAGCCGCGTTAAATAAAAGATGGGCACCATCTTTTATCAGGGAACGATGATGGTGTCGTCCGCCTGGATTTGGACGTTCTGCCCGAAATCATTGCCTTTGACGATCTGCTTGTAATTGATGCGGATGATCTTGTCCTGTCCGTCCACCTTGCGCAGAAGGAGAATCTCCTTCTTGGAAGCCCACTCGGTAAAGCCGCCTGCCAGGGCGAAAGCCTGCAGCACGGTGTAGTTCTTGATCATGGGGTATTCACCGGTTTTCATCACCTCGCCGAGAATGTAAAACTTTTTGCTGAAAGCCGCCCTGAGATGCACGGTGACGTTGGGGCTTTCGATGTAATCCTTGAGCTTTTCCTCGATGACGGCCTTGACCTGCATGGTCGTGCGGCCTTCCGCCCTGATGTCGCCGATAAGCGGGAAGGTGATCATGCCGTCCAGACGCACGGGAACATTATCCCGGGTGAAATCCTCCTCCTTCCAGGTGGTGATCTCAAGCACGTCGCCGGTACCGATAATGTAGGTTTGCCGGGGCTGGTTCTGCTCCTCACTGGCCAGGTCAGATGCTTCCCCGGCAAAGACGGGCGAACCCGCGAGCAGACATACAATCAGAAAGGTCAAGATAATGGTTGCACGTTTTTGTTTCATCGCATTTTCCTTTGCTTAGACAGAATTTACAGGATGTACAGAATGTTATCTCTCGCCCGCTGCACTCGAGTTCACAGAGATCACAGAGCTTTCTTAATTTAGCCACAGACCCACACGGACTTACAGTGGAACACACTGTTATTTAGATATAACCTTTATGCCCTAAATACAGCAGCACCTCACGGGCGGCTTCGTCCGGCGTGATGCCGGTGGTGTCCACGCGCACCTCGGGGTTATCCGGCACCTCGTAGGGGTCGTCCACACCGGTGAACCCTTTGATCAGCCCGGCCCGGGCCTTGGCGTACATGCCCTTTCTGTCCCTTTTTTCGCACTCTTCCAGGGAGGTCGAAATGTGCACTTCCACAAAACCGCCGTAGGCTTCGATGATGTCGCGAATCTCGCGGCGGGTGGTCTTGTAGGGTGCAATGGGCGCGCAGATGGCGATGCCCCGGTTCTTGGTGATTTCGGCGGCCACGAAACCGATGCGGCGCACGTTGGTGTCCCGGTCCTCTTTGGAAAAGCTGAGCTGGCTGGAAAGGTTCTGGCGGACGATGTCCCCGTCCAGGAGGGTTACCGGGCGTTTTCCGATCTCCTGGAAACGGGAGTAAAGCACTTTGGCGACCGTGGACTTGCCGGCCCCGGAGAGTCCGGTCATGAAGACGGTGAACCCCTGCTCGTTCGGGGGTGGGTAGGCCTTGCGCAACACCGCCATGACTTCCGGAAAGGTGGCCCAATCCGGAATTCTTTTGCCGGTTCGAATGCGCTGCTGGATATCCGACCCGGAGAGCGAAATGGTCTGCACGCCCTCGGGAACCGTGTCCTTGGTGCGGTACTCGTCCTCAAATGGCAGGTAGACCAGCTCCTCGAAGGGAACGATGCCGATGCCCAACTCGTCACTGTGCGCAGCGGTAAGGACGGTGGCCTCGTTGGCCTCGTAAAACCCGACGGCATCACCGTTGTTGCCGGGACCGGCGTGATCCGGCCCCACGATGAAGTGGCTGCACCCGTAGTTTTTGGAAACGATGGCGTGCCACATGGCCTCCCTGGGTCCGGCCATGCGCATGGCCAGCGGCAGAAGATTGAGCAGAAAGGAGTCAGGCGGGTACTGTTCCGTCACCGCCTTGTAACAGCGCACCCGGGTGTAGTGGTCGAAATCGCCGGGCTTGGTCATGCCCACCACCGGGTGGATCAGGATGTTGGCCTTGGCGGCACGCATGGCGCGCATGGTCATCTCGAACTGGGGCCGCTGAATGGGGCTTCGCGTTTGGAATCCAACCACCCGCTTCCACCCCAGCCGGTTGAAAACGCTGCGCGTCTCCACGGGGGACAGCCTGAGCTGCTTGTAGTCGAAGTGCAGGGGCAGGCTCAGCACCTCCAGCCTGCCGCCGAGATACACATCGCCGAGGGCGGTGTAGAGATGGTGAACGCCGGGGTGTTTCTGATCCCTGGTTCCGTACACCCTGTCGGCTTCCTTTTCGCGCGCCACCGGCCACATGTCTTCGATGTGCATCACCGCCAAAAGAAATCCCTCCGGGTCGCGCAGGGTCACGGACTGCCCGGTTTCCAGGCTTTGGGACTGCGTCGCGGACACGTCCAGGCAGACCGGCATGGGCCACAGGAGGCCGTCCTGCAGGCGCATGCGGTCCAGGACCGACTCGTAGTCGGAGCGGCACATGAAGCCTTCGAGCGGCGAAAAGGCCCCCACCGCCAGGAGTTCCAAATCGCACAGCTGGCGCCCGTTGAGGGTGATGTCCGGAAGGCTGAAGGCGAGTTCCCTGAGAACGGAGGCCCGTTCTTCATCGACGACGAGATCGATCAGTTTGCCGCCGTGGGGGTTGGGTCGGGTTACTCGATTTAGCGAGTTTTTTGGGTTACTTGAGTTCATTGGGTTACTTGGGTTAGTTGAGTTAGTTGGATTAGTTGGAGTGGAATTCTGTGCCTGCCCAGTGGAATTCTGCGAAGCAGAATTGAAATATTAGCGGCGCAGCCGCGTTGACTAATAGTTTGGTACAAACTATTAGATGGGCACCATCTTTTATTATAGCTCCGCCCTTTGGGTTACATGCCCAAAAGGTATTTAATTACTTGTTATTGCTATAACTTTTTACAAT
>JAJDNW010000070.1 GCA_022340465.1 Deltaproteobacteria bacterium
CCGGCCTTCAACCAGGCCGTGCAGAGCTGCTGGTGGTGGGACACGCACGACGATTACGAAACCGGCGACAGGACCCAGCACGCCATCTCCATACAGAACCACTGCGAGACCCTGTACGCCTCCCAGGACCCGGAAAGCATCACCCCGGAAAGCCCGGGATACGTGTGCTACGGCAAATTCGACGGAACCGACGACACCACCAACACAGGAACGGGCTATGTGGGCAGCTGCTGGGTGCCCGAAGAGATCATCAGCGGCAGCGGTGAAACCTGCACCACCATCACCTGTGACCTGGCCGCCGGCACCTACACCAGCGGATCCATGAGCGGCGATGCCCTGATCGAGGGCGACCGCTGCACCGGCGGCATTGTTGAATACTGCTCCGGCAACTACAACGCCAATCAGGACTCCTGCAACAAGGCCTGGCTCGCCAAAGAGGAATGCAGTGACGACCCCACGGCCATCATCATCCCGGCCCACTGGGTCGCCGACGCCACCAATTGCGTCAGCGAAGCGCTCTACCGGTTCTGTCAGGGGCTCGAACTGCCCGAGGTCGTGGACCCCAGCGACCAGACCACGGCCACCGGCGAGGTGTACAACCTGCCGGCCATGCTCACCGACACCGGCGTCTCCGGCCAGTTGGGCGACCCGCTCTTGACCATGCAAAGCGTCATCTACGACGCCGCGTGGGCCGCCGACAGCCCCTCGGGCCTCCTGCACGAGTTCGCCAGCGACATCCGCATGGGCGTCATGAAGTTCAACTACGACGGGGCCCAGGCCGAGTGCGCCCTGCGCGATGCCGATGCGGCCGCCAACCCCACGTTGACCAGGATTCTCTATGAATGCGACGGCACCACCGACGGCGGTAACGTGGTCACCGAAATCGCCGACGGAACCACGGCCCACATCAATGCCATGGTGACCGCCATCAACGCCATCGAAGCCGACTCCTGGACCCCCCTGGCCGAAGCCGTGTACAACGCCATCGGCTATTACACCCAGCGCAACGACATGCGCCTCAACACCGCCGACTTCACCATCGACGCCGCCACGGCCCCCTGCACGGACTGGTGCCAGAGCAACAACATCCTGGTGATCACCGAGGGCGCTTCCACGGCGGACCTGAACACCGATGTGACCACCTTTGCCGCGGTGTCGGGCCAGAGCGACGACGACGGCGACACGACGGCAAAGTGCAACGATCTGTACGGCAGCACCTATCTGGACGACATTACCTATTACGGCTACCACGGCACCAACATCCATTTAGAAGCATCTTATGATGCCGAGGAGCACTTTCAGAACATCAAGACCTATTTCGTGGTGGCCGGCACGCCGCGCACCAGCGGCACCGGCGAGTGCAGCCCGGCGACCATGATGGACGATGCGGCCGCCAACGGCGGAACGGACGCGCCCTATTATGCCGACAACCCCGAGGATCTGAACGAAGAGCTCAAAACCGTGTTCAACGTCATCCGCGCGGGCGCCGCGGCCGGGTCTGCGGCCTCGGTCATCTCTGCCACCCGCGGCGGCGAGGGCGCCATCTACCAGGCCATTTTCTGGCCCAGCATCGATGGGCCCATGGTGAACGGCGAACCCAAGCACAAGGTCACCTGGACCGGCGAGGTGCACTCCCTTCTGGTGGACGCCTACGGCAAAATGTTTGAAGACACGGACGGCGACTACGCCTTGAGCAGCAGCGACGAACAGGTCGTCCTCTATTACGACACGGATGCCCGAGAATCAAAGGCCTGCGACCAGGACCTCGAACTCGACGGCACCTGTGCCGGCAACGCCAAGTCCCTCCACGAGGTCAACTACCTGTGGTCCACGGGTGAGTGGCTGGCCGGCATCAGCGATACCGACATCAACACCAACCGGGCGGGCTTTCTCGCCAGCACCCAGCAGCGCTACATCTTCACCTGGGACGACCTGGACAACGACGGCGTGGTCGACAGCGGCGAGCAGCTGCCCTTTACCATCCGCAGCGACTGGGGCACGGCGGCATTGGCTGTCAGCGGTGATCGGGCGCCGGTTCCCATCGATTTCGGCGTGACCACGACAGACGAGGTCAACCGCATCATCAGCTGGGTCAGAGGGCTGGACGATCTCAGCGACAACACCCTGCGCCCACGGGAACTTAACACGCCGACCAATTTCGACCTGCCCGGCAGCCCGGCCACCATCACCTGGCGGCTGGGTGACGTGGTGCACTCGACGCCGACGGCCGTCTCGCGGCCGTCGGAAGGCTATCATCAGCTTTACCAGGACGACGAGTATGCCGCCTTCTACGATGCATACCAGCACCGGCGGCACGTGATCTATTTCGGCGGCAACGACGGCATGGTCCACGCCATCAACGCCGGCTTTTACGACGATAACTACAAGAAATTCTGGCGCGGCTACAACACGGGCACGGGCACCTTTTCAGACACCGGCCCCGCACTGGGTGCCGAGCTGTGGGCCTACGTGCCCTACAACCTGCTGCCGCACCTCAAGTGCCTGACCGATCCCGGATACAACCATAAATATTTCGTGGACCTGAAGCCCCGGGTCTTCGACGTCCAGATCTTCGACTCCTCGCCGAACACCCTCGGACACGTTGAGGGGTGGGGCACCATCATGGTGGTGGGCATGCGCTTCGGCGGCTATCGCATAACGGCCCAGGAGATCATATCGGAGGTATCGGCCACCGCTTACACGGACGACAGGGTCTTCACCTCCGCCTACATGGTCTTCGACGTCTCCGACCCGGAAAACCCGCCTCGACTCCTGGGCGAAATGACCTACGACCCGGGCAGCAGCGTCGACCTGGCCTACACCGCGGCGGTACCGGCTGTCGTGCCCATCAAGACGAGCGAAGACGGTTCGGACTGGTACCTCATCCTGGGGAGCGGCCCCACGGATGTAACCGGTCTCAGTACCCAGCACGCCAAGATCGGCATGTTCCCCCTGAATCTGTTCGATTCCACGCCTCCGCAGGCGTTCCGGATTCCCAATAACAGTACGATTGACTACGCCACGGCGGGGAGCTTCGACCTGGGGTCGTCCCCGAACGGTTTCGTGTCCGACACCGTCACCGTGGACTACGACCTCTACGATCTTTACAAGGCCGACGTGGTCTACTTCGGAACCATCGAGGGCACCTGGGGGGGCTGGGGCGGCAAGCTCTACCGCTGGGTGACCAACGAAGGCGATCCCCAGGACTGGAGTACCCCGGCGGTCATGATCGATGTCGGAAGACCGGTGACCGCAGCCCCCAGCATCGGCACCGACGGAACCTTTTTCTGGGTCTACTTCGGTACGGGACGCTTCTTTGACATCAAGGACAAGTCCGATGCCAGCAGCAACGCCCAAGAGTATTTCTACGGAATCAAGGAACCGGTGGATGCCGACACTGGCGATTTCACCTGGGCGCCGGTCGATAACACTTTCTCCACGACCAAACCGGCGGCCGGCAACGATGCCGGATCCCGGACCCTGCTGCAGGTGGACGGCATCGAGGTGCAGGAAGCCATTACCCCCTATGCGTCCACACTCAACTGTAAAACCGGTGCATCCGGCTGTCTGCCTTCTGATGTCGGTACCTTTGCCGACCTGCGGGATTACATTGTAGGCACCTGCGACCCCACCAACGGCTGCACAGGCACCGACGGCTGGGTGCTGGCGCTGGAGGAAGACCGGGAACGCAACCTGGGCCAGGGGGCCCTTCTGGGAGGCCTGATGACTTTCACCACCTACCAGCCCTTTGCCGACATATGCAAACCCGAAGGCGAGGCATTTCTGTACGGTGTTTATTACCAGACCGGTACGGCCTACTATGAGGCGGTGTTTACCACCCTGAGCAATGGCGGAACCTATACAGGCAGTACCGGAAACACGGTCGTGACCACAAGGCTGGCCATCGGCAGGGGACTGGCTACGACGCCGAACCTGCACGTGGGCCGACAGGAGGGCAGCAAGGCGTTCGTGCAAACGAGCACCGGTACGATTGTGGAAATTCCACAGCCCAATCTTCCCATCAAAACCACCAAGTCGGGCAGGCTGAACTGGCGCGATACCTGTCCGTAAAAGGTAAAAAATCCTGGCTTAGAGGACCAGGTTTCAAATACAGGAATAAAGACGTGCATCCCAAAACGCAAAGGAATCCGCTGCCGTGTGGCGACGGATTCCTTTGTGTTTATAACGCTTGACAACCGGTATAGCGGTACGTTTATCCCGCCAGTGTCCTGAGGATGTCCTCTTTGCCCACAACCCCCACCAGTTTTCCCTCCGCGACCACGGGCAGGGTATGAAAATTGCGGTCCACCATCAGTGCGGCAAGCGTCTCGATGGTGGCGTCGGGAGGCACCCACACGGGGTCGGACGTCATGGCCTGCCTGACGGTTGTAGCGGCTATCTTCCGGGCCTCCTTCTCGAGGGCTTTCGTGGAGCGCAGGCTGATCAAGCCGTCCAGAAAGGTAAAGTAGGAAGGCAGGGGCAGCTTTTTCTGCTGCGCGACGATATCGCTCTGACAGATGATACCCACCAGCTGTCCCTGATCGTCGACAACCGGAAGCCCATTGAACCCCTTTTCGATCATAATGGCTGTCGCACGGCTGACTTCGTCTTCCGGCGACACGAAAACCGGGTCGGACGTCATAATTTCACTCGCTTTGATCATACCCACCTCCAATAAAATCGTGTTCCACGATTTTATGAAACGCGACTGCGTCGCTCCTATTCAAAAGATTTATCCGCCGTCAGTTGGGCGGGCCTAAATTCCTATCCAGCACTGCAAGCTGCGGGATACGCTTTCAGTCCCGCCGCAAGGCCTTGCGGGACAGCCAGTTTACCCGGTGTTCTAGTGGAACATTAATACCAATCAACGCGCCTGTCAAAAGGGTTGCGCCGCAGGTCTCCGGAAGTTCCTGTTTGACCTTCACCGGCATTTGTCATATATCACCCTCTGTTTGTCGTTTCCCTTCATCTTCCACCGGCGATCGCCATGGGGCGGACGGTTCACCTCAACATTGCAACGTTGGGGTTCAGTACGGATGGGACTGGATACCAGAGCATCGATATGGCAATGAATTCAAATACCTTAGAGCGCCTGTTCAATCCTGAAAGCATCGCCTTGATCGGTGCGTCGGCAACCCCTTTCAAATGGGGATCGATCATTCCTCTAAACATCCTAAAAGGCGATTTTCAGGGAAAATTTTTTCCGGTAAACCCGGGTCTGGATGCTCTGCTGGGGCAAAAGTGCTATCCGTCGGTCGCCGATATTCCCGGACCGGTCGACGTGGCTCTCGTTACAACGCCGGCGAAAACGCTCCCCGACATCGTACGGCAGTGCGGTGAAAAAGGCGTCGCCTTCCTCCTGGTGATAACCGCGGGATTCAGCGAGACGGGTCCCGAGGGAAAAGCCAGCGAAAAGCGGCTCATAGAAAGCGCCAAAACGTCCGGTATGCGTGTTGTGGGCCCCAACAGCATGGGCATTTACAGCGCCCGGTCAAAGCTCCACGCGCTCATGCCGCCCATCATGCCTTTAAAAGGGCCGGTTTCCATGTTTTCCCAGAGCGGCAATGTCGGGGTGCAGATGCTCGCCTGGGGGGCCGACGAAGGGGTCGGTTTTGAAAAATTCGTCAGCAGTGGAAATGAAGGCGATCTGAACAGTGCGGACTACCTGAAATTCCTGGCCGACGATGAAGCTACCCGTGTCATCCTGACCTACATGGAGGGCGTGGATCCTGATATTGCCCTTTTTTCGGCAACGGCGGAGGCCAGCCGCAAAAAACCGGTGCTGCTGTTCAAGGGGGGCCGTACCGGTGCGGGCGAAAAAGCGGCAGCATCCCACACCGGCGCCATCGCGGGCTCCCATCGGGTTTTCGAAGCAGCCATGCACCAGGCAGGCGTCATCGAAATGCGCTCCAGCCAAACCTTGATGGACTGCGCCAAAGCTTTTTCGAACTGCCCCATACCCGAAGGAAAACGTGTCGGCATTCTGACACGCGGCGGCGGCTGGGGGGTGATCACCTCCGATTGCTGCGAGGAAAACGGGCTTGTCGTACCGCCCCTGCCGGACAGCATTGTCAAAGCAATCGACAAGCTGCTGCCCAGTTACTGGAGCCGGGGGAACCCGATTGACATGGTGGCCACCATCTCCCACGACCCTTTCCTGGAATGTCTATCGCTTTTGGCCGAGTGGAACGGTGTCGATGCCGTTATCGCTCTGGGGGCGATCCGGGCCACATACCGATTTAAAGCCTCGGAAAAAGTAACCGGCCCAGCGGAATTGATGGAAGCCATGGACAGGGTGCGCGCACACCAGAAAAACCTGTCCGCTCAACCGGATGCCATTCTTGCCGGCATTAAAAACCTGATGGATGCCACCGGTAAACCCATTATAGCCGTGTCCATTGGCACCGACAGTGTGCACAAGGCTACCCTCCGGGATTACCGGGTGGTGTCCTACCCTACCCCGGAGCGAGCGGTGAGGGTCATCGCCCACATGGCCGCCTATGCGGCATTCAGGCAATCTTCGTGCCCGGTTACAGACAGCAAAACGATACAGCAAGGTTGACCAAGACAGGCATTCGATTCTTTGATATGAAAACTGGAATGTAGATAAAACACCAATTGAGCCGTCGGGGTGTTTTTCCCGTCATCCCCGCGCAGGCGGGGATCCAGGGCATTCAGCTAATCGCTATCTGGGTTCCCGCCTTCGCGGGAATGACAAGGGTTTTAAGCTAAAACTCCCCGACCCTTGAACTAATTTAATACACATTAAAAATGGTTGCTCGCACGAATGGATGCGGTGACGACGCTTGAGTGTCATCGAACAAGTGCCAAAAGGGGAACGGAACATTTTTAATGCGTGGAAGGAAAAAACGATGGAATTGATTCAAAAAGCCTTGGACCGAGGCGCAAAAAACCTTTCCGAATTCGAATCCAAAGCCGTATTGTCCGCCTATGGCATTCCCGTCACCAGTGAAAAGACCGTCCACACCGAAGAAGAGGCCCTCGCGGCGGCCGCCGACCTGGGGTATCCGATCGTACTCAAGGGCTCGGGTGAAAGCATGAGCCACAAGACCGAAATGGACCTGATCGCACTCGATATACGGGATGAACGGGGCCTCGTCGACGCCTTTCGGGGGTTCAGGAACCGTCAGGACGTCACCGTGGACGAGCTGCTGGTACAGCCGATGGTCAAAGGCAACCGCGAACTCATGGCCGGTTTGAAGCGGGATCCCCAGTTTGGCCCCTGTGTGATGTTTGGCCTCGGGGGGGTGCTGGCCGAAATTCTGGACGACGTCGCCATTCGGGTCGCTCCCCTGTCGGAATTCGACGCCATGGAAATGCTCGACGACATCCGTGCAAAAAAAATTCTGGACGCTTTCCGGGGAAAACCGCCTGCCGACAGGAATAAACTGGCGCAGCTTCTGATAGCACTGGGCCGGCTCGGCCTGGAGAACAAAAACATCGCCGAAATCGACATCAACCCGATCAAGCTGGTGGCGGGCAACCCCGTTGCCGTGGATGCCCTCGTTGTGCTGGGGGATTGACACCACCGCGGGCAGTAGATCGATAACCACAGCTGAAGTCATCGCCATAAGAAATGGGATTTTCTTCCATTCCCCGTATGGGACATTGATTGACCATGTCATTAAGAAACGATCAACAACTGTCGGGCATCGCCGTCGAACGTTTAGACAACGGGGTATTCCGCATCTCGTGGGATGCCCTGGAAAGGGATGAACGGGTCCGGGTATTCGCCGGGGACTCCCCGCATGGCATCGACATGCGGGCGCCTGTCGCCGAGGTCCGGGGAGGGGACGGACTCGAGCTGTCCCTAACCGGGCGCCCGGACAACCCCTATTTCAAACTTATCCGGGGAAACGGCCCGGGCGTTGTCTGGGCCCAGCGGCGGCTGCCCCTTGAAAAAACGTATAATTTCAGAGATATCGGAGGATATCGCACCAAGGACAATCGGCGCATGCGTTGGGGGATGATCTACCGGTCCGCCAATCTTTCACAATTGACGGATAACGACCATCTGCTCCTGAAGCGCATCGGCATCCGGCTTGTCTGCGATTTCCGGACCCGGGAGGAAGCCCAAGCCCAACCCGACAGACTGCCCCAAGACGAATCCATGCAGTACCTGCACATGCCGATCGCCCACGGGAAATTCGACCCTGCCGAAGCGCTCGATAGCATCAAAAAGGGAGATATCAGCTGGTTGACAGACGATTTTATGACCAACAACTACCTCAAACAGGTCGATCGATTCCCCGGCCTCTGGAAACAGTTTTTCGAACGCCTGATGGATAACAATCAGCGACCGCTCCTGTTTCACTGCACGGCCGGCAAGGACCGCACCGGCGTGTGCACCGCCCTGATCATGCTGACGGCCGGGGTGCCCGAACCGGTGGTGATCGCCGACCATCAGCTCTCCAACACCTACAACGCCGAGGTCATCGGCCGCATCGAGCAGGAGATCAAGAAATGCGGCATCGATCCCGAAAAGATGCGCTCCTATCTGACGGCCCCTCGCGAGGCCATCGAGGCCGTGCTCGAACGCCTCAGAACCCGCTACGGATCCGCGGAAGAATACCTGATCAAGAAAGCGGGCCTGGCGCGCCGGGACCTGCAGCGACTCAGGCGGGAAATTACGACAGACGCCTGAGGGCAGGTTGCCAAGGCGGAATGACGAAAACTGCAATCCGCCCAACGGCGGCTTACATCTATGTTTGGATCTATGGAAACACCCATCGACATCCGCGACCGGGAAACCATCACCCACGAGGATGTTCTCGCCCTCAATTTCATCCGCAACGCCTCACGGTACCGTTTCAGAGGGCATTTCACCGAAGGGCTGCGGTCCCGGATCATTCAGTTGCTCGACCCTGAGGACGTCGCCAACGAAACCAAAGGCATCGTCACAGAGGGCGTCCGCCGATACCCCCTGGCCCGTCCGATTAAGATGTTGAGAATTTTCCGCCGGCCGTTCAATAGCCTGGTGGACATAGAAGATGAAATCGTCAACTACAAGATTATCCAAAAATACCTGCCGGCAGCCTACTTCGCCGCCTCCAGCGAATTCATCGTTCACTATGAAAAACCGGACGGCAGTGAAATCGTCCTGTGCGGTCTGCAGGAATATGTGGAGGGAGAAACGCTCGATCCTTGGAACCCGGACCTGATCGGTGCCGTCAAGTCTACTTACAGCGGCTGGGCGCCCCGGGATCATCAAGATCCATGGGCTTTTGCCGAAAGGAAAACACACGTGCTTCAACAGCACGCCAAGGCCTTCATAAAATACCTGAAAAAGATGATCCGCGCCTCCGGGCGCATTCCCGACCTTGCCGGTGTCGGCAATTTGCTCTTCACCAGGTCAGCCACCATCCACCTGGTTGACATCAACAATATTTCAACCATCGACCACAGCAACGAGATTCCCATCGACGACAAAGGCTACCCCGCCTGCGACAAATCGATCGAGTCGTTGTTTCTGCTGGAAAGAAACCTCTTGGGCCGCCCGGTGGACGCGCAGTCGGACCCTTATCTTCTTTTCCTGAGCCCCGAACGCATGCAGCGGGTCCGGGAAATCGAAAAAAAGTTCCACGCCTCCATTGCCAATCGGGGCGGCTATCCCCTCGCTGGGATGTTCTATTGATATTTTACAAAAATCCGGTTAAGAAATATACGACTGCCGACATTCCAATCACCCTGATTTGAAACGCTCAACCTAAAGTCACATACGATTCAAGGAGTACGACTTTTGAAAAAAGGGACCTCCATTAAAGCCGGTATGCCGCCCGGTGCGCTGGTGTATGTCGGTGACAAGAAAGAGGACCGCGTCAAGATCCAGGTCATCGATTACACCAAGCAGGAAGTGGTGGAGTCCGAAGTCCACGATATCCGGGACTGTTCGGCCTTCATTGAAAAAAATTCGGTGACCTGGTTCAACATCACCGGCATCCACGACACCGAACTCGTCGCCGAAATCGGTTCCCAGTTCGGCCTGCACGCGCTTACTCTCGAGGACATCGTCAACAGCCATCAACGCCCGAAAATCGAGGAATTTGGAAATTACCTGTTTATCGTGCTGAAAATGCTTTACACCAGAGAATCGGATCAGGCCATTGTGCATGAACCGGTCAGCCTGATCGTAGCGCCGTCTTACGTCATCTCCTTCCAGCCCTCGGCCGATGATGTCTTCACATCGGTTCGCAACAGGATCAGACAGGGGCGGCCGCGTATCCTCAACAAGAGCAGCGATTACCTGGCATACGCATTGATCGACACGATCGTGGACAATTATTTCACGGTGTTGGAAGTGTTGGGCGACAAAATAGAACTGCTGGACAATGAGGTCATTTCCCACCCGCACACCGGAATGCTGCACGACATTCAACACCTGAAAAGGGACGTGTTGTACATCCGCAAATCGATCTGGCCCCTGCGGGAAATTATCCATGCCCTGATAAAAGACGAATCGCAGATTTTCCATGAGGATATCCACGCCTATATCAAGGATGTCTACGACCATGCCGTTCAGGCCCTTGAAACGATCGAAACCTACCGCGACATGCTGTCCGCCATATTGGACATCTATCTTTCAAGCCTGAACAACCGCATGAACGAGGTGATGAAGGTGCTGACCGTCATGGCCAGCATATTCATTCCTCTGACCTTTATTGCCGGAATTTACGGCATGAACTTCAAATGGATGCCGGAATTGGATTGGCATTGGTCCTACCCGGTGCTGCTGCTGGTAATGGCCGTCATTTTCATCGGCCTGCTGGTATGGTTTAGACGAAAAAAATGGATCGGAAAGTAATCGGAATCCTGAGGTCGGAGGGGAAAAAGCATATAGCTCATAGCTGATAGCGGGCTATCAGCTACGTGCTATCAGCTATGAGCTTTCCCCTGGAACCCTCGAATCCTTTTCCCGTGTGGAAAATTAAACCAATGACGATACGCTCTTTCTTTTTAAAAAACCTGGCTTTGACACTACCCATCGGGATGCTCGTGTGCGCCCTGTTATCAGGCCCCTCCCTGGCCCAAACAGCCAGCAGCCTGCCGGCACCGGATTACAAGGCACTGAAAAAGTCTCTGGAGGAGACCATTCAGTCGGAATCGACGGACCTTCAAAAACTCAAGGGCCGGATGCAGCAGTTGCCGCACACGAAACAGGCTGTGCTTTCAGAAATCAATGCCTACAAGGTCCAAATCTCCGCCCATGGCAATCTGCTCACGATGCAGTCCACCAACCTCAAATACCTGGAAAGCGCCCGCAGCGACAACCATGTGGCTTTCGAAAATGTCCAACTGCGTATAAAAACCTTCAAACAGGACTCGGCTGCCACGCGGGAGGAACTGGGGCAGATCGGGGGGCGAATCCAAATCAACAAAGATCAACTGGAATCGCTCAAGGCACTGAATCGGGATGGTGGAGACACCACAGGTGTCGTCGCCGATCTCAAAACGTTGATAGGTGTGCTCAGAGCCAAACAAGACCTGCTGAACGACATACAGGAAAACGACACTTCCCTTCTGCAACAGTTCGAAGCGATCCGCGACATGCTCGAAAACCTCGCTTCGGACTTCGATGAAACAATCGAACTTCGCAAAAGGCAGTTTCTTCTGTCGCGCACAAACTCTCCAACCGCCATCTTCAACAAAAAGGATTTGATGGGTGCCATAGAAAAATCACGGGCCCGTCTCAGGCAGTTGTCGAAGAAGGAAACCTGGCTCAAAGAGTTGCGCACGGATTGGAAATCGGGGCAATCTTTTCTGATGAGCCTGATCGTCATCTACTGTATTTTGCAGTTCCTGCTTATGCGGCTGAAATCCTTTCTCAGGAAATATAGCCACGAAGATGACGCCAACCCAAACAGGTATCAATGCCTTGCCGTGAATATGAGTGTCCAGACCTTGTACCTATTCGGCCTCACGGGCTTTGCATTTGTTTACTCGAGCATCGGCGGCTTGTACAGCAATATTCCGTTGATCAAAACGATCATCCTTGCCCTGACGGTTATTCTCTTTACGAAATGGGGGTATCTGTTCTTCGATCTGTGGCTGAACGAATGCGCCTGGTTGAAAAATGGACAAGCGCGTCTGTTGAGGGGGCTTGTCAGGTTCATCCGCTATTTTTCCCTGATCTATCTGTTCATTGCCTGGCTAGCGGAAAGCGACATCCTGCTGTTGCAGATGGCCAGGCTGGTGCTGGAAGCCTTCCTTGTCGCCTGGTTGATCATATTCTGGAACGCCTTCAAAAAGGAGCGCTATCCTGCGGAAACATCCGGGTATAAAATCGTCCCGTTGCTGTCCTTTATGAGTTACGGGATCGTCGCCGCGGGCGTTGTGCTTGAATTCACAGGCTACAGCGGGCTGGCTGCCTTGTGGTACAGCTCCTGGGGCATCTCGGCCATTGTGCTCCTATGGTCCAGCTTGATCTTCTTCGCCCTCAGGGAATGGCGCCTCATCCTCAAGACGAAAATTATCGAAAATGAAGACGATCATCCCAAGCCAGCCCTGTTGTTCCACTGGGCGGCGTTGCAGGTGGGCTGGATTGCCTGGCTGATCTCGACGTCCATTTTTTTGATTACCGCCTGGGGGGGCAAGAAAGTCATCCTGATGAACGTTTTCAAAGCGGCAACCAGGGAGGTGCCCCTCGGCAGCATCAGATTCAGCCTGATGAATCTGGTGAACGCCCTGCTGATTCTGATTTTGACCCAGGCCCTGGCCAGGTTCTGGCGCTATTTTTTAAAGGAAAAGATCCTCTCCGGAAGCGGTATGAACACCGGCCTTCAAAATTCCATCACGATGATATCCGTTTATTCCCTGTGGACCTTCGGGATTCTCCTGTCGCTGCACGTGTTTGGTTTCGGTGCGACGTCATTGGCCGTCGGATTCGGTGCTCTCGGCATAGGGTTGGGTTTCGGCCTGCAGGCGATTTTCAATAATTTTATCAGCGGCATCATCCTGTTGATCGAGCGTCCCATAATGGTCGGGGATGATATTGAAATCAACGAGACCTGGGCGACGGTAAAAAAAATCAACGTCCGTTCGACCGTGGTTCAGACCTATGACAACGCAACCCTGATCATTCCGAATTCCGAATTTATCAGCCAGCAGGTCAAAAACTGGAGTTTCAAGGACAAGCGCCTGAGGGTGAAAATAGATGTCGGCGTGGCTTATGGCTCGGACATCGAATTGGTGCGCAAAACGTTGTTGGAAATTGCCCAGAGCACGGCCAAGGTTTTTAAAAATCCGCCACCGGATGTCATTTTTCGTGATTTCGGCGACAGCGCCCTGATCTTCAGACTCCGTGCATGGACCGACATCGACAACATGTTCAAGGTGGAAACCGCCATTCGGTTTGATATCGATCGCCTTTTTAAAGAAAAAAATATTGTCATAGCGTTTCCGCAGAGAGATGTTCACCTGTTTTATCAGGATTCAAGGGGCCAAGGATCAGAGGGGTCAGGTGAAACAGAGATGAGTTCATAGCTCACAGGTCATAGCTCATGGCACTTTGTCAGCTATGAGCTACGCGCTTTTTTCCCCTTGGCCCCTGGGATCCTTATAGGAAACCATTGAACACTCCCCGCAGCAAGCGTAAGGGGAATCTTCACCGTAAGGAATTCTATCAATTATGATTCGCTCGCTTACCCTGCAGCAAGCTGCAGGGAATGCGCTCGCTATCTCGGTTCAAAAACAGCTTTCAGGCGGCGCTCCGGAAAGCCATTAACACGTGGCACGCCGTATACCGTGAACCGTATACACCGTATACCGTACACCGTTTTAATATATGTCCTAAGGTTGTCAACATGCATGCAGAAAAACCATCCCTCTCCGATATGTTGAAAATACTGGCCGATGTGTACGAAAACAAGTTGCCCTTCAACAAAGTGCTCGGGCTGCGCATAGAACGCATCGAGCCGGACAATGTTCGGGTTGCCTTCGACATGCGGCCCGAGCTTGTCGGCAACTATGTCCACGGCGTGCTCCACGGCGGGGTCATTTCGTCGGTACTGGACGCCACCGGTGGTATGGTGGCCTCCATCGGCGTCGTCAAAAAACTGCGGACAAAACCCCCCGAGGAGATCGCCGAAGGAATTTACAAGGTGGGCACCATCGATCTGCGGGTGGACTACCTGCGACCGGGACTGGGGCAGTCTTTTTATGCCACCGGAACGACGATGCGCTCCGGCAAAAAAGTCACCGTCGCCCGCATGGAACTGCACAACGATTTGGGAAAACTCATTGCGGTGGGTACGGGAACGTATATTGTCGGCTAAGGCCAATGTGGAATGCACCCAGTGCCGCAGTTCAACATTACAACTTCGAACCTCAATGTTGCAAAAGCCTGAGGGCTTCAGAGTCAAGGCGTCTGAGGGTGAAGACGTAGTTCTTTACTTCGAATCCTCAGCAACGCAGAATCTGAAGACCTCGGGCTTTCCCGGAGTGGTAAACAACATGGCAAAATAGACATCATCCTTGAGATTCACCTTATGTCGCATCCGGAAAGTGGTGTTGCTGTTTTGATATCCACTGTGACAACAAATCATTATATACTACTTGCCATGTTGTTTATGCAACTATGAGGTAAATTATCCCACCACCCGGTTGCGCCCCCCCTTCTTGGCCCGGTACAGGTTGGCGTCGGCCATATCCAGCAGCTTATCCGGTGAATTACCCGCTTTTCCACCCTGTTGCCGAGTTCCTGCCAGGCCGAAGCTTGCCGTGATACTGATCTCATGCCCTGACGCCCTGATGGTGGCCTGGGCCACGAATTCCCGCAGCATCTCCGCCAGTTTTCGGGCTCCGTCAAAATCGGTTTCGGGAAGTACCAGCAGAAACTCCTCTCCGCCGTAACGGACAACCCAGTCCTTGCGGTAATCGACGGAATCCCTGATGATCCTTGCAAAAGACCTCAGCACCGCGTCCCCAACGGCATGGCCGTAGGTGTCGTTGACCCGTTTGAAATAATCGATGTCGCACAAAACCACCGACAACGGCCTGGCCTGCTCGAGCGCCCGGTCGACGGCGTTTGGCAGGTGTTCGTTGAGATAGCGCCGGTTGTAGGTTTCCGTCAGAGAATCGGTGATGGTGAGGGTATAAATCTCATCGTTGGCTTTTTTCAGGTTGCGTTCCAGTTCGAGGATGCGCCTGCCGTTCTTGATGCGCGCGGCAAGCTCCACGAAGTAAACCGGTTTGGTCAGGTAGTCATCCGCCCCTGCTTCCAACCCCACGATAATGTCATCCTGCGTATCTTTGTGGGTCAGCAAAACGATATAAACATATCCGCGGTCCTCCTGGCTGCGAATCGCCCTGCACAGTTCCAGGCCGCTCATCTCGGGCATTATCCAGTCGGTCAGGACGAACGGATAAAATTTTTTCTCGAATGCGTCCAAGGCCTTGCGGCCATTCTCCACAGCAGTAACGCTGAATCCTTCCTTGGTAAACAGCCGGCTTAACACTTTGCGGGAAACCGGTTCATCTTCAGCGATCAATATGGGCATGGGCTTGTTCATTGAAAAGCATAGATCCTTGTTGTTTGTGCAACGATGCGGTTTATCCAATTCGATACCACGCGACAGGGGGAAATTCAATCGCTAAAGCACGCATAAAGCGGTTTGACACTTGAGCGGATATTCTTTATAGTGCCTGAACTGCTATTCACAATTTTGGTGAAGCCCAATCTCTTCCCAATCATCAGGATCAAACCGTACCGGGAACCTGTTGGAATGAAAAAACTGATACCGTTGCTGCTGCTCGTTTTAACCGTCGTTTTCGGTGCGCTGATTTTCAAGAATTTCATTACCAGCAGTGTGATCATTCTGAAGGATAATACCCGCATCGTCGTCGATGAAACCTGGGTGAAGGATGACAAGGTCTTTTACAGGCACAAAGACGAAACCGATTTCGTGCCCATCGACAAGGTACGCAAGATCGAACAGGGGGGGGTCAGGGAAGGGTCCGGCATCGCCCGTTTCATGCAGAAACAGATCGATACGGGCAAAGAAACCGCCGATGGCCTCATGACCCGGGTCAGCCCCGGCAATCTGAAAAAAAAGCCCCTGTTCATACGCTGGGCGCTGGGGCTGGCAGGCATTCTTTTGTGCATCGTTTTCGCCGTTGTGCTGCTGCGCAAGAGGAGATCGGGCACGCCGCCCAAACAGGCCGTCGAAAAGAAAACACACCCTGCCGAAACAGCGGAAACCGTTGAAGCCGACGTCGATTACAGGGGGCGGGAAATCGTCGTCGAACACTTCTTGAAGGTGTTCAAGGCACAGAAAGGTGCCGACGATGACGCTCCGACGGCCCTCAAGCCGCTGGCCCCCCCTGCACCCGATGGCAACCGTATTTACGAACTGCGGGTAAAAATAGGCGATGAATGGGCCACCCGGCGGATGTCGCTGGGCCGCATCGGTGAAGACAGCGGCAGCAGAAGCCGCTGCTACTATGTCATCTACGACGATCACCTCGTGGTAAAAATCCCCCCCTACCCCATCAAAAATTTCAACATATACCTCGAGAGGCTCCAAAAGGAAGCTGGAATTGCCGGCAAGTTGGCTCCCAGAGAATGCCTGGTGCCCAGTATTTCGGTCATCCTGAAGAAGGTTCACCCCTTTTATGACGACGGCTCGCTGCCGCCGGAAGCGTTGGAGCGAAAATACATCGATTGGATCGAAGACAACCAGGCGTTTCGGGAGTTTCTGAAAATCGAAGGGGCCTACGCCTATTTCATGGATCTTTCCAAGTACTATTTTCTGGCAAGCATCATTGACGGTATGCACGATCCCCGGCGCAACTTCGCCAAAGAGATCACGGACCATCCCGATGTTCCCTGGGACACGATGGCATTCGAGGCCCGGTATGGACATGGCCGCAGTGCGATCTGTGATGACATACAGTCGGTGTATAACCGTTTTGAAAGCCGGGTCAAAGAGTTCCTCCGGCAAAACAGTGTTGAAAACGCCGTCCAGAATTTCCAGATCAAAGAATGGTTTCTGACCTTCCTTTCCAAAGGGCGGCTCAGTTCCGCCGATTTTGACATGAAATCCGGCATGGCGTCAGGACTGCACGGCATCGCCAATAAACTGTTCAAAGAAAAGCGGACGTCCGTCGACGCTTACCGGGGTATGATCGCGTCTTATGTGGCCAATAAAAGCCTGACGCGCAATAAAGCGCAGATTTCCAGCATGATCACCAATCTGCTCGATCTGCTGGCGTGGCTGCACAACAGGAAAGTGGCCATGCGCGACCTCAAACCGGACAACCTTCTCATCGCCGGGGATCCCACGAAATTTCCCCAGTTTCTGGAGTCCGCATCCCTTTATTCGGTCGGTCTGATCGACGTGGAAACGGCGGCATGGCTGGAAACAGAAGGCGGCAGAGAGATCGAACAGCCGCCGCTCGGCGGCACGCCCGCCTTTGCCACGCCCACCCACACATTTCCCAACAACATCATCCAAAAAATATACGGCGACCCGTCACTGATCCTGTACCTTCAGGACTGGTATGCCGCCGTCGCCATGGTTTTTCACATGGTTACCGGAAAGCGCCTGTTCACGGACACCGCCAAAACGCTTATGAAAATCAAGAAAGATATCAAGGAAGGTGTCAAATCGAAAAACCGGATGCCGGAACTATTGGGGAAAACCAGCCGAATTTTCTGGACCCATGCCGTTGCCGAATTTGATGGAAAATTAGGTGCTGAAGGAAAAAAGGTGAATTATATCAGTATGATCATGAGTCCGGACACACGAGATATGCTGCGGCCGATCTTAAATGCCACGCACCGGCAAATAAACGCATCCATCAAGGGGCTCATTCTGAAGCAACAGATATTCAAGAGTGGAAAGCTTAAAAAAGCCCTTTATTCGGCTTCCTTTATGAAGGTGAACCGCTTCAAGGCTAAACTGACCGGCGACGCGGCTGCCGACATGTCCGCAGAGAAAAAAACCAGGGCACTCGCCCTGCTCGACGAACTGGAAGCACTCAAAAGAAACAGCGCCTGTTTGATCGGACCGGCAAAGGTGCTGGAAAAATCCACCCCCATTATATCAGCACATGATCTGCTGCAGGCCATGTTTACCATCGTGCTTACCCATATGCACGAAAACGTCTGGGGGGTTCTGAAACGGTAGCCGGCTATCGCATCCCGTCCAAATAGCGCCGGGCGTCCGCGTTCCCCAGGGCGGAGGCATGTTCAAAATCCCGTATGGCGGCACCCTTGTCTCCGGACAACAGGTAAACCCTTCCCCGTCCGTAGTAATAAGCAGCGTTGCCCGGATCGATGCCGATGGCCTTCTCCATCTGATCCAAAGCCATGGGATAATTGCCCAGTTCGCCGTAGGCAATGCCCAGGTTGAAATGGGTCCGACCCTCTTCGGCTCCCGCGGCGAGCGCCTTTTCATAACACCTGACAGCGGATTCATAGGCGCCGTATGTCGCTGCCAGCTCTCCACGGTCAATCCAGTACGCGGCATCTTTGATGATGACCGGTTCCGGCGTCTTTGTCGGTTTGGCGGCCAGGGGCGGCGGCTGGTTGGTCCGGGCATCGGTTTTACCCTTTATTTCCCTCAGATAGGCAATCATCAGGCGGATATCGTCCGTGTCCATGGCGGCACTGGAAATAATCCGTCCCCCGCCGGTCGAGAGGCTGCATGTCAGACTGCCGAAATCGGGGATCGACCGGGGATCGATGCCGTGTCCCGGTATCAGACGCGCCAGTGATGCCAGGTACCTCCCCATATCCACCTCGAATCGCATCAGGGGACCGCTGAATGTCGTCTTTTTCAAAGAATCCACCATGCGGATCATTGCTCCCAGGCGATCGTCATCCGATGCCACCAGCATCAGATGACCGGTGACGGTGGTGCGCATGCTGTAGGTCATCAAGCTGTCCCTGCGGCTGCTGTCAAAAGACATTGGCGCCAAGGGGACGTTAATGCGCATGCCGACAACCCGCTGCCCTTCGACCCGACTGTCCGCTGTACGGGTCATCACCGAAACGATTCTGGTGCCGGTGCTCTTTTCCATCATCCTGCCGATGCTCTTGCCGTAAGCTTCGATCCAGGGCAGGTAGACACCATCCAGGAAATTTTCCGAATCCACTTCATCCTTGAGGACCACTATCGATTCAAAGATCACATTGGCGCCGTCGCCGTAAGACATGCCCCCGACCGTCTCCCCGGTAAAATTCCTGCCTATCGAAATCAGTTCCGAAAAATCGATGCCCAGTTTACTGTAGACAGGTCCCAGCACCGTATCGAGCATATCCAGCAGCGAATCCACCCGGTAACTGCAGGAGCGGAAGGTGATGTCGTGGACCGGCCGGTAGGCGTTCAGACGTGTTGTCGTACCGCCGCTTGCCAAAACGGACGACAGGTCGCTGCCGCCTACAGGCACCGTCTCCACAACCGTTTTAAACTGCTGCTCGTTCAGATCCAGCTTGACGTCGACCCTATCGATCTGATCGGCTGTCTCCAGCACGCCTTTCACCATCTGCCTGAGCTCTTCCGGGCTGATCGCCGGTGCACCTTCCTGCTGCGCGGACTCCATCTGCCCGGCGGAACGCATCATCCCGTCAATCCGCTCCCTGTTGTTCTCCAGAAACCGGCGCAACGCTATGGTTATGGAAATAGCGGCAACAGACGGCCGGCGTGAGGCAACCGCCATTTTCGTCTCCATGCTTTCCGGAATGGTTACACCGCTGCCCGGTGGCAGGGACACAATGTAGTAGCCATCCCGTCCCAGCGCGTTGTAAGCCTCCCTGAAATTCGGGTTGACACGGCGATATGGAATCAGCAAGGCTGACAAGGTCCTGTCTCCGACCTGATCCAGCGCCAGGACGATGGCCCGCTCAGCGTCGATCCAATCCACCCCCTGCAGCATTCCTCTGATCTGCGCGGTCGGTGCCTGCCCGCTGTCCGACGACCCCATGGTGTCGATCAGGTCCAGCACCGTTTCCAATCTGGAGATCTTCATTAAAAGGGGCATCGATGTTTCAGCGCCCAACGCCGCTCCCACCGGCAGCAGAATACCGATGACAAACAATATGGCCGAAAAAGTTTTCAATGCATGCCAGCGGCCCGACCGTTTCTTCATCACATCACCTCATTGCTGGGTTGTATTACGGCAGTATGGTCATACGCCTGGTTCCGGATCGTATTCATTATACAGAATCGCCGCTACTTCAATTGAAAAAGGAATGGAACATAGACCGTTATAGGACCGTCCGGCGGCTTGGCAAAAGGCGCGACCGCCCTTACTTCCCTGATGACGAAGCGGTCGAGGGTGCGATGTCCGGAACTTTGCACGATTTTCAAATCGACGATCCTCCCTTGCGCATCTATTTCAATGGATATATCCACCCTGCCCTGCTGATTTTTCCGCTTCGCCCGGGAGGATCGATAGCTGTCTCCAATGTGATCGACGATGCGCTTCCTGATAACGCTCTGGTATTGGTCTTTAGTGATCACCGGCTGTCGCGATGCCTGCGGTACCTGCGGTGCCGGCGCCTCGGCCGCCCCTCCAGACGGCTGCCATTCGGTAACCTTGACATCCGATATCGAAGGCGCGGGAGGGGTCTCGGCCGCCCCCGGTGCCGCGTCCGGGTAATCCGCAACAGAGGGAACATCCGGGAGCGGCTGCAGCCGGGGGGGGCCTTGCGGCATTATGTGCTGCGTGCGGATGTCATCCAGGCCGGGCATGCCTTCTTCACTGGTATGGGGTTCGGGAATCTCCCTTGCGACCGGCTTTACAGTGCTGCGCATGGTCAGCTCGATATAGGACAGCGTGCGCGGCCGGTACATGTCGGCGATGCGCATGAACACCACAACGTGCACCAGCAGAGAAAAGACGATCAGGCCAAGGAAAAGCCAGTTGGGTCTGCTGTCTGCGTCAGTCATATCCATCAGATCAAAAAAACAATAGATCGCTTTGGGGTCTATTTATCCAAATGCCATCATTGAACACTCCCCGCAGCAAGTTTAAGGGGAATCTTCACCGTAAGGAATTCTATCAATTATGATTCGCTCGCTTACCCTGCAGCAAGCTGCAGGGAATGCGCGCGCTATCTCGGTTCAAGACATAAGGGACTAAAACGGTTTTTCCGTCGCCAGGGCCAGTCTGCCGGCACCGGCGGCTTTGGCCACATCCATGACCTGCACCGCCTTGTTCAGCACCACCGACCTGTCGGCCTTGATAACGACCAGGCTGTCCTCCCGGTTCTCCAGCCGGCCTTTCAATTCGCTGAAAAGCTCGTTCAACGGTATCTCCCGGTTGTCCAGAAAAGGCCTGCCGTTTCTGTCGACAACGATGGTGATCTCCTTCTCGGTTTGTGAAGATGCCGCACGGGCATTGGGCAGCTTGACCTTGATGCCCTCGTCCACAATGAAATTGGTGGTCAGCAGAAAATAGATCAGCAGCAGAAATACAATATCGATCAAAGAGGTGAGCGGCGCCTGCAGCTGATAAAAATGACGTTCCTTCTTGGGAAAGAGCATGGTTTCAATCTCCGTAGATCCCCGGATTCGCCCCGGCACTGGTCTCACCCTGAAAGGGTGTTGGACACGTGATTATCGGACATTGGATATTGATTATTGGTTATTTAAAAAGAAAAAAACGAACAACCAATATCCAGGTTGATGTCGGACCGCCGGGTTTTCGTGCTTGAAAATTTACTATCGTTATTACCGGCCCAGAGAACCAAACCTCAGGGAATGACCGCCTTCACAAATGTTACGGCCCCGTCCTGCAGCCTGGCTTCATAATTGTTGACGCGGGAAACCAGATAGGAGTGCGCCAAAATGATGGGCAGGGCCACTGACAGCCCCAGGGCGGTCGTCAACATGGCCTCCCATATCCCGCCGGCCAGGACGGCCGCATTGACCCTGCCGCCCATTTCCTGAATCACCATGAATGCCTTGATCATCCCTATCACCGTGCCGAGGAGTCCCAAAAGAGGCGCTATATTGCCAATGGTCGCCAGGGCCTGCAGATAACTGGAAAGCTTTCGAACCTGTTCATCGGTGGCATGCACGATGACGGTTTCGAGGGTTTCGCGCTCCTTGTCCTTGACCTCCATCGCCTGCGCCAGGATGTATCCCATGGGGGATTTGCTCTGCAACGCCATCTGGTAAGCACCGCTGTCGTCGCCCTCTTTGATCAAGCCGGCCACTTTTTGCGCCAGTCCCGCCCCCCGCTTCCTCAGGCTTGCGAAACGAATCAATCGTTCCAGGAAGATAGCCAGCCCAAAAATGGAGCACAGCAGAATCGGTATAACCAGCACGCCGCCTTTAACCAGAAGATCGAGCATATTTTTTCCTCCTTCAATAAAATTTTGTCCCAAAATTTTATGAAACGCGACTGCGTCGCTTCTCTATAATAATTTTACCTAAGTTGAGCGATTTTCGGGTTTGCCGCAGATGCATTGAAGTTATTTTTATTTTTATCATTTTTAAAATTTGTAACGCTCAACTTAGGTTTTAATTTCTCCAGAGCTACCCCCGATACGGGATCTTTGCACCGTTTTGACAAGCAGCGGGGAATTCAAATTGAACACTCCCCACAGCAAGCGTAAGGGGAATCTTCACCGTAAGGAATTCTATCAATTGTGATTCGCTCGCTTACCCTGCAGCAAGCTGCAGGGAATGCGCGCGCTATCTCGGTTCAAAAAACCTCTTCAACATCTGGGTTTCCGTCGAAATCCAGGTCTTTTTCCCTCTTGACGACCTGCTGATCGGCGCCGTAGTCTTCCCAGACATCCACCCGTCCGTCATTGTTGGCATCCTCCTTGACCGCACTCAGCAAACCGTTTTCATAGGTGTACCAGATGTCCGGCCGGCCGTCACCGTTCCTGTCCCTTTCCGCCCTGACCGGTCTGCCGTCCGGTGCGAAAAACCACACGATGCTCGCCGTGCCAAGGGGGTCTTGCAACTCCTCGCTCTTGACGAGGGTTCCCCCGGCATCGTAATACTCCCGCAGAAAGACACCCCCCTTCCGTATTTCGTCGGTTTCTTTGACTCTGACGACATCGTCTTGATAGAAATAACGCCGGTCGACCTGCCCGTCCTCATCGCTGTCGATTTCGAGAACCACCTGCCACGCATCCCGGTTGAACCACTCGGTCTTTTCGAAAAAGCCGTCAAAGTCACCGTCCTTGACCAGTTTTTCACGGCGACCGTCGCGATAGTCCACCCGCATATCCACCTTGCCGTCCCCGTTCAGGTCTTTTTGCACCGCGGCGAGTTCACCCGCGGAATACAATTGCCATGTATCCGGGCGGCCGTCCAATGTCGTGTCGTGCTCCGAGCGGACCGGCTCTCCCCGGTCGTTGAAAAAAATGCGCACATCGGCCTGCCCGTCCCGGTTGACGTCCTCCGATTTTACGTAAGCGACACCATCCCGGTACAGCCAGACAGTCTCGCGGAATCCGTCGCCATCGCCATCCACTTCGACCCGTGTCGGAACGCCGTTTTCGAAAACGCTGATCTTTTCTATTTTGCCGTCACCGGCGTTCAGGGTCTCCTGCCTGGACACTTGTCCCTGATTGTCGAACTCGGTCACCGTTTCCTTTATCCCGTCGAAATCGAGATCTTCTTCCAACGATGCCGGTTTGCCGGCCCGATAGGTCGTCTTGCGGTCAAAGATGCCGTCACCGTTTACATCCTCCTGTTTTTCGACCGCCCGTCCATCCTTGAAAATGGTTTTCGACACCGGTTTTCCAGCGCTGCTCGGCTCGCTCCTCTGCTCCGCCACCCGGCCGTTCCGGTAGGTGCGGAACAGGTCCATCTCCCCGTCATGGTCGGTATCGTGGCGGCTTTCGAGCGGGAGGCCGTCCGAACCGTAAACAATGGCCGCATCCTGGCGGCCGTCGCCATCCTCGTCCAGGCGTCTTTCGCTAAGCGTGCCTTTCACATAGGTGTCCCATGTATCGACCTGTCCGTCGGCATCGGTGTCCCGGGTGGAAGACGTCAACTGCCCCGCGGTGTAAAAAGAAACGGTATCCATGCGGCCGTCACCGTTTGTGTCCCTTCTGACCGCGGCGATTTCGCCCCCGGTATCGAAATCCACTCTCTCGGTAATATTTCCCCGGGCCCCAAGCCTTTCCTCCGACACCCTGTCGCCCTTTTTGAAACGATCTCTGGTGTCAATGATGCCGTCGAAATCCGTGTCCCTTTCGATACACACGAGAGCGCCTTTTTCGTATATCTGAAACAGATCCTCGATACCATCCCGGTTCGTGTCGATGTTCATCCGTTTCAGCCTGCCCTTGTCATCGAAATACGCCCGCTGGTTTTCCGTGCCGCCCGACATGTTCCCCTCGTTGGGGCCGGCGGGTCCTTCGGCTTCGGCATAACCGACGGTCACGACCATTAGCAGCAGCGCCATTATGGCAGCAGGCAGCCATCTATCGACCACCCAACGCCTGGGCGTCGTTGGATTTTCCCGTCTCGCTTTCATGGGTCACGTCTCCGGCTTAACAGAATTCAAACGAACGCCCATTAAGCCGAGTTTATATTTCTATGTTATTCAATTAGTTATAGATAATTTCCACTATCCCATACCTAAGTTGAGCGATTTTCGGGTTTGCCGCAGATGCAAGGAAAATGTCTTTTCGCTATAGTGGTCTATGCGTGATGACATTTGACACCGCAGGTGCGGTGAACCCGGAAATCCCGGAGGATTTCAAATTTTAAGAATTCAAATAGATAGAATCCTTTGAAATTATTCTTACTTTTATCACTCTTAAAATTTGAAACGCTCAACTTAGGTCGCAGCCTCTGCGAGAGCATGACGCTCATTACTGAACAGGCACCGCGTGTGTCAATATGTTTAAAATTGCCGGCAAAAGTGGTATATATGATCGATGGCCTTGATTATCAATGAAATCTTTCACAGCATACAGGGAGAATCGACCTTCGCCGGCCGCCCATGCGTATTCGTCCGCCTTGCCGGGTGCAACCTGCGCTGCACCTACTGCGACACACGCTATGCCTACGATGGGGGCCGGTCCATGGAAATACCGGAAATAATCGCCTTGGCAAAGGGCTTCGGCTGCAGCCTCATCGAGATTACCGGCGGCGAGCCCCTGCTTCAACAGGAAACCCCTGCACTTGCCGGCGTTCTGCTCGAAAACGGTTACCGGGTGCTGGTGGAAACCAACGGAAGCTACGACATCGCCTGCCTCGATCCGGCCTGCATCAAAATCCTGGATATCAAGTGCCCCGGCAGCGGTGAGGCCCACCGGTGTGACATGGCCAATCTCAACCGGTTGTCGCCGTCCGACCAGGTCAAGTTTGTCATCACCTCCCGTGAGGACTATCGCTACGCGAAAAACGTCATGCAAGGTGTTCCGCAACATGTTCCGCGGGGCAATCTGTTGCTGTCGCCGGTTCACGACAAACTGCCCGTCAGCGAACTGGCCCGCTGGATGATCGAAGACCGCCTGACGGCAAGGCTTCAGCTTCAGCTGCACAAATATATTTGGCCGGGCGTGGAACGGGGGGTGTAAGCGCTGACGCGCGTTTTTGGAGTGGTAATTCGCTTCGCTGTCACTAGGCCTTCGGCCGTAACTTGCGCTGCCGCGCGATAGTCATCGTTGCTAACAGCCCCGCGCCAAAAGCAACAACAAATGACGCACCAAGAAGCCCTATAATGTCAACAACCTGAAACCTTAATCGAGTTAAATAAGGAACATATCAATAAGATGACGAATGTTATGAAACCCGCCGTGATCCTGTCGAGCGGCGGACTGGATTCCACAACGGTCATGGCTATCGCCAGGGAGCAGGGATTCACCCTCTACGCCCTGAGCTTTGATTACGGACAGCGGCACGCCTTCGAGTTGTCCGCTGCGGCACGGGTCGCCCGGGAAATGGGCGTCGAAAAACACCTGGTGGTCAGGGCGGATCTCACCGGTATCGGCGGATCGGCCCTTACCGGCGATATTGCCGTACCCAAGAACCGGATCGTCGAGAATGAAAACAATGCCGATATCCCCGTTACCTACGTACCGGCCCGCAACACGATTTTCCTGTCTTATGCGCTTGCATGGGCGGAAGTGCTGGATTCGGAAGACATCTTCGTCGGTGTCAATGCCGTGGATTACAGCGGCTATCCGGACTGCCGCCCGGAATACCTAGAGGCCTTCGAGGCCATGGCCAACCTGGCGACCCGGGCGGGCGTGGAAGGCAAATCCCGGTTCAGGATTCACGCCCCCCTGGTTCATATGAGCAAGGCAATGATCATCCAGAGAGGGGTGCAGTTGAATGTCGACTACAGTCTGACCCACTCCTGTTACGATCCGGACGCCTCGGGCAGGGCCTGCGGCGCCTGTGACAGCTGCCTTCTCAGAAAAAAAGGGTTCGAGGAAGCCGGCGTCGAAGATCCGACCCGGTATCTGTAACCAGGCGGATAGACCACACCGTTTGAAAGCTGGTCTTAGACACGGATTGCACGGAATTTTAAAGAATTGGTAAATGAAATCCGTGAAATCCGTGTCTATAAAAACCACATGAAATCCGTGAAATCTGCGAAATCCGTGTCTAAAAGAATCAAAATGAAAACCGTGAAATCTGCGAAATCCGTGTCAAAAAAACATTCCACTAAAAACCAGGAACCGACGGCTACATGAAAATCGCCCTCCTGCACTACCATCTGAAAGCGGGCGGCGTCACCACCGTTATCCGCCACCAGGTGGAAGCCCTCAAAGAGGATTGCCGGCTGCTGGTCCTCAGCGGCGAACCGCCGCAAAGCCCCTTCCCGGTGCCGGTTCGCCACATAGCCGGGCTGGCCTATGACGCACCGGCACAGCCTCCCCGCGACCCCCACAAAATCGCCGCCGAGATCCACCAGGCCATTCTCGGAGAGTGGGAAGGCGGATGCGACCTGCTGCACGTTCACAACCCGACCATAGCAAAAAACAACGCCTTCCTGGATATTCTCGAGGCGCTCCAGGAGCGCGGAATAAAACTGTTCCTCCATATTCACGACTTTGCCGAGGACGGTCGACCCGGCGCATATTTCCCGGGGGACTACCCCGATGACTGCCACTACGGGGTGATCAACTCCCGGGACTACCGGTTGCTGCTGGCCGCCGGCCTGAAACCCGAAGGCCTCCACACGCTGCACAACCCGGTCAAAGCCTTGGGTGCTTCCCGACGTTCCACACCGGCAGGCAACGACATCCTCTATCCCGTCAGAGCCATCAGGCGAAAAAACATCGGGGAGTCCCTATTGCTGTCCCTTTATTTCCAGAAGGGGCATGCGCTGTCCATCACATTGCCCCCCAACAGCCCCGCAGACCTGGCGGCCTACAACGGATGGAAGCGTTTCGCCCGGGAAAACCACCTCGAGGTCCATTTCGACAAAGGCGTGACCCACCGCTTCGAAGATCTGGTGGACGGGACGCCCTATCTTATCACCACCAGCATCACCGAAGGGTTCGGATATGCCTTTCTGGAGGCCTGGACGGCCGGAAAACTTGTCCGGGGGAGAAACCTGGCCGACATCACCCGGGACTTTGCCGCCTGCGGCCTCCAACTGGAACACCTATACAACGACCTGCCGGTCCCCCTGGAATGGATCGACCACCGGCGTTTTTTTTCGCAGTGGGGGTCCTGTCTTCTGAAAAACAGCAGGCATTTCGGCCTGCCCCTGGACCCCGAAACCATAGCCCATATCGTCGAAAGCATGCAGGCTGCAGGCCGCCTGGATTTTGGGCTGCTGAACGAATCTCACCAAAAAGCGTTCATAAGACGACTCATCAAGGATCCGGCAAAGAGGAAACACCTGGCGGAAATCAACCCCTTGCTGGAAGAACCGGTGCTGTCCGCCGATACAGAAAACATAATAAGGCACAACCGCCGCATCGTTTCCACCGGGTTTACCATGGACAGCTGCCGGGAAAATCTGCTCGATGTTTATCAGAAGGTGGCCCGCCGTGACGTAAAACAGCACATCGACAAGTCACGTCTCGCCGCTTCTTTTTTCAAACCCGAACGCTTCAGCCTGTTGAAGTGGGGGCCCTATGTTGAATGAGTACCTTGCCCGCGTGCACATTCCGCCGCTGGAACCGCTGCCGACCGGCCTCGCCCCCCGGGGGGGCCTCGCCGTCCCCCTGCAGAGCGTTTTGTTCGATATCTACGGCACCCTCCTTATCAGCGGCTCGGGCGATGTGGGCACATCCACACAGGCAGACGCCGGCGACGAGCGTTTGCAGCGGATGCTGCTGGATTTCGGCGTCGACCGTGCCCCCGCAAGTGTGCTGAACGATTTTCATGCGGCCATAGAGGCCCGCCACCGGAAGCTGAGGGCAAGGGGGGTGGACCACCCCGAGGTGAGGATCGATCGGATTTGGGCAAGCGTGCTGGGATTCGAGGACATTACTGTCTGCCGCCGGTTTGCCCTGGCATTCGAGCTGCTCTGCAACCCGGTGTTCCCCATGCCCGGGCTGACCCGGCTGATGGAAAAGGGGCGCGCAAGCCTTCCCATGGGAATCATTTCCAATGCACAATTCTATACCCCTTTGCTTTTTAGGAAATTTTTCGACGCCTCCCTCGAAGATCTCGGGTTCTCTCGAGACCTCACGATCTTTTCCTTCGAGCTGGAATGTGCTAAACCCTCCGATTATCTGTTCCGTGTTGCCAAAAGACGGCTGAACAGGCGCGCCATCGATCCGGAAAAGACCCTGTATGTGGGCAACGACATGCTCAACGACATCCTGCCTGCCGCAAGGGCCGGTTTCAAAACCGCCCTCTTTGCAGGCGACCGGCGCTCTCTGAGGCTGCGGGAAGATGATGCCAGATGCAGGGGGCTAAAGCCGGATATGGTAATCACGGAGCTTGAGCAGCTGATGGACTATCTCTGACGGCGATGAGCCCGGAGTCGGGCTGAGTTTGTTGAGTTTGTTGGGTTTGTTGGGTTTGTTGAGTTGCGCCTGCTAACTCAAGTAACTCAACCCCAACGTTGGGTTCAAGTAAACCCCAACGTTGCAAAAGCCTGAGGGCTTCAGAGTCAAGGCGTCTGAGGGTGACGTCGTAGTTCTTTACTTTGGACCCTCAGCAACGTAGAATCTGAAGTTCTCAGGCTTTCCCGACTTGTCGGGCGTAGCTGAAAGCGAAGCCCGAAGGGTAAACAACATGGCAAAACAGACAATATCCTTGGAATGCACCGGTGGTTCTATCCGGAATTTTGCGATGTTGTTATGAATTTTAAAATTATTACAAAACATTATCTATTCTCTGCCATGTTGTTTATGCAACCTTGGGGTAAACCGATAACCCGGGTATGTCGTAGGCATAAAACGTATAAAAAGACTATAGGAAAAGAAATATGGTAAACACCGCGATTCTGATACCGGCAATCTTTTTACTGGGCCTGCTTCTCTTCTTCGAAAAACAGGAAAACACGAAGCGCATGCTGCCAACCAAGACCGCACTTTCCGGCCTCTTCATCCTGGCGGCCCTGGTTCAGCCGCACCCCCTTATGAGCTACTATCAATTTGTGCTCATCGGCCTGATATTCTGTCTGGGGGGCGATGTGTGTCTGGCCATGCCCCAGAAAAAAATGTTCACCCTGGGTCTGGTGTCATTTCTGGTCGGGCACCTTTTTTATGTGTTGGCTTTTCTCAAAGTCGCGGGTTTCAATATCCTCGGCGTCATCGGCACGCTGCTGACCATCGGTGTGAGCTACGGCGTTTTCAGATGGCTGAAGCCCCATCTGGGGGCCATGAAAATACCCGTGATTGCCTATATTGCCGTTATCAGTGCCATGGTCTGCGGGGCCTGGTCCATCTGGGGGGAGTCCGGACTGCCCGCCAATGGGCGCCTTTTGGTTTTCATCGGGGCCTTGAGTTTTTACGTTTCGGACCTGTTTGTCGCCCGCGACCGGTTCCTAAAGAATGAATTTCTGAACCGGTTCCTGGGCTTGCCGCTCTACTATGCCGGGCAGTTCATGATCGCCTTCTCGGTAGGAGCGCTATCATAACTTTTGTTACTGGCTAAGTTTGGAACTAGCGATGCGATTGAGGCTCACGCCAGATTCAGCAGCCTGCACAGCGAGCTTTCGATGAACATCCGGCGGGATTCTGACCATAAACTTACCACTGTAGTTTTTATGGGACAGGTACTTTATGCTCTCTTCTATTCTTACCACTTCAAAAAAGCCTTTTGGCTTCGCGATATCCGTCCAGCCCGATAGAACAACTGTCGGCAAAATAGTGAGGTAAACGCATTAAGGCGGGATTTTATCGTGCAGGCGCACGCCGGCCCTTTAAACCGGCTGAAAACACTGTAATAGAGGAGGTTGTCTCTTCAGATCAATTCCGAAAGCCGTTTCAGGGAGTAGATCCCCGAAAGGCCCTGGATCGGTTTGGGGACTTTTTCGTTTTTCGACTGAAAATGATGCTTGAACTGCTGGTGGTAGCGCCGCACACGCTCCTTTTCACTCTTCACTCTGAAAAGGTATCTTCAAATAGTACACGCCGTTCTTGAGCAACGCTTCCACCGGAAGATCGCCATCCTCGAACACCTTGATCATGCCCTTGTTGTCCTGAAGCACTTCGGCGGTAAACCCCTTGAGACCGCGCTCCCCCGCAAGCCGGATCAGCATGCCATAAAGATACTGGCCAAGGCCGATGCCCTGGTACTGTTCGTCCACGAAAAAACCTAAATCGCCGAAACCGGTTTCCGCATTCCGTGCATACCTGGCTTCGGCAATGATGATTTCCTGACCGGGTTCGTTGATCAGGGCCACGATGGACATCTCGTCCCGGTAATCGATGTTTACATAGGCCTGCACCTTGTCATGCGGCATGGTCGAAATGGGAAAGAAAAAGCGGCGGTACACCGATTCTCTGGAGAATCGGTAGAAGAAACGCCGCACGGCCTCTTCATCGGATGGTTTGATGGGACGAAAACGGACCTGCAGGCCGTTGTCCATCACATGCTCGGTTGCAACCTCCATGGGATACAGCCGGGCGCTGTCCGCCAAAAATATCTGGTCGCTGAAAAGAATGTTTTTGGCTTTGGCTTCGTCGACCAGCTTCTGCCGGTCGTCGGGGTGGGCGATGTCGATCAGGGCCTGGGCCCTCTCCCTGATGGTGCGCCATTTGAGATTGGCGACACCGTATTCCGTGGCCACGGCATCGATGGACTCCCGCATGTGGAACTGATTGCGCAGGTTGCGCAACGTCACCACGATATTGGGGGATCCCTTGCTGTTGCGGCTGGGCAGGCCGATGATCGAGCGCCCCCCCTTGGACATATCCGCGCCGGTAAAGAGATCCGCCGCCTTGCTGGGGCCTGAGCTAATGTCGTTTTTGCCCAGCGAAAAGGCCATTCGCCCCAGGAGGTCCACTTTGCGGGCCTCGTCCACGACCACGAAATTGGGGATGCGGCCCAACTGAATGGGATCGAACACCTGCTCCACACTCTGAAATTCCACCACGGGGTTGCGGTCCAGCCACTGCATCAGTTTTGGGGTGCCCAGGGCATAGGAAGCGACCGACTTTCCCCTGAACAACGGCTTGCGGTAGTTGGTCACGGCGCCGCTCTTCACCAGGTCCATCAAGGCATCGGTAAAATAGGAGGTGTGGATCCCCAGGTGCTTTTTACCCGCCAGATGGCGGCCGATTGCCTCGAACAGGGGGCCGGTCAACAGGCTGATGCAGTCCCCATCCTTGATAATCTGGGCGATGTTGGCACCGACCCGGTCGATAACAGGCCGGGCAGGCCTGCGCTTGAAATAGGTCGGCGGCTCGGAGGACTCGACCAGCAGGTTGAAGTCGGAGATGGACACGATCGTGTCGCCGAAGGTGAAAGGAATCTCCCGGTTTATCTCACCTACCACCAGGTCGGCCCGTTCCATGGCTTCCCTGGCAATGTCCACGGCCACACCCAGGCTGCAGTAACCGGCCTCATCCGGCGGCGTAATCTGGATGAAGGCGATGTCGATGGGGATGCGGTTTGACTTTATAATTTTGGGAAGCTGTGAAATCCTGGCCGGAATGAGATCCACGCTCCCGGTAACCATGGCTTCGGTGGACACCCACGTCGAAAAAAAAGTTTTGAGGCGATACTTGCGGTAGTCCATGCCCTTCAACGAATTGAAGTCGCTGTGGCTGGTCAGCTGAATCACTTCCAGATCGTTGACATCCGAAAGCCCGGATGCGATCAGGCTCTTGACCAGCGTGCGGGGTTCGGCCACGCCGCTGCCGATAAATATGTTCATGCCCGGCCTGATATACTGCAGCACTTCTTCGGGCGTTACCACCTTTTTCTTCCAGTTCGTTTTCATACCGGTATTTACCTTTTTCTTTCTTTTTTTGACATGGTTTTTCTGTATTTTTTGACACGGATTACGCGGATTTCACTGATAGATGATGGGGTTAGACCGATCCATCACTTTGCGCTTGATCTCAACGGAGTGTCCAAAATTGATCAGCAAACCAACCTCAATACCTGTGGCCTTCAAATAATTAACCAATTGCACTTCATGGATATTCGTAATTGTCTTAACTGCTTTCAATTCCAATATGACCTTATGTTCAACAATCAAGTCGGCAAAATATTGGCCCACCAATACATCTTCGTAATAGACATCTGTCGCGCACTCTTTGGCAACTTCCAGCCCTGATCGCTCCAGCTCGACGCTCATGGCATTCTGGTAGACTTTTTCTAAAAATCCGAATCCGAGTATATTGTGAACCTTGAAAGCAGCTTTGATGATTTGGTCTGTCAGGCTAGCATGTTTCATTTATCAATTCCATTTTAATGTCTGTGCAATCCGTGAAATCCGTGTCTGTTACCCGAACCACTTCATTGTCCGTGGAATCCGCGAAATCCGTGTCTGTTACCCGAACCACTTCATTGTCCATGAAATCCGCGAAATCCGTGTCTGTTACCCGAACCACTTCATTGTCCGTGGAATCCGCGAAATCCGTGTCTGTTATTCGAAATTCACCGGCACCCGCACCCTATTGCCGGCCTTGTTTTTGAACAACAGGTAGCCCCTGGCCTGGCCGAACAGGTATAACTCCAGCGTCAACTTAACGTCCTTCCGGCAGTAGTCCAGAAGCTCACGCAGACGCTGCTGCTTCCACCACCTGAGCGCCTGCAGCCCGTCGGCACTTTTTTCGGCCTGCAGCGTGACCCTGGACAGATGGTCGAGGGAAAGCCGATACCCCAGGTGGTTGTGAACTTCCTCCAGAATATCCAGCGTGGGCAGCCGCCTGAAATCGAAGTCGGTATACCCGCTCAGGACTTTGTAGTCGAAACGTTTGATGTTGAAGCCGATCACCAGGTCCAGAACCCGCAGATGTTCGAACATTTCCGGAAGCTGCTCTTCCATGTATTCGAAGTAACGATCCTCCCGGGAATCGTACAGGACACCGCAACTGACTTTCATGCGATCGGCCCGGTGCCATCCGCCGACCTCTGCCGCGGAAAGCTGGGTTTCGAGGTCCAGAACACCGTAGCGCATCGGTTGTTCGGCGGTCAATACGGCTGCCGCTTCGCCGTCGCTCTCCGACCTGAAACGTTTCCGTTTTCTGGCATCCCGCCGTTTTCGCAAACGCCCCCCGTACCTGCCCTTCATTTTCTTTTCGGGTGCTGTCCGCTCAGGCGCTGCGACGACCTCCGAAGGTTCTGAATGCCTGCCTGATGCTTGTTCTGCGGTTGCAGGCAGCGATTTTTCCGCTTTGGCGGGCTCGCCCGCGCCGGCAAGGGTCAGGCTTTGAACGTCCACCCCTTCGCTTGTTTCTCCGGCCGGCCGGCCCGCAGGGGGTCGACGCCCGGCGCCACGCCGCAGATGCTCGAGAATGAAAATCGCGGCAGCCTTGTCGATGGGGCGATTTCCCGAACCGCACTTGGGCGAATGCACGCAGGAGGGGCAGCCGTTGTCGCATGGGCATTCCCTGATGGCTTTAAGGGTGACCTCCAGGAGGGACCCGGCGCGTGCGAACGCCTGGCGGCTCAACCCGGCACCTCCCGGAACACCGTCGTACACGAAAACGGCGGGGCGGCCCAGCTGCGGATGGAGGGGGATGGAGATGCCGCCCAGATCGTTGCGGTCCGCCATGACCAGCAGGGGAAACATGCCGATGGCAGCGTGTTCGATGGCGTGGATGCCCCCCATAAAGTGCATGAAGGCCGCTTCCGCGGCCGACTGGACCCGTGAGGGGATTTCGAACCACAGTCCCTCGGTTTCGAACGTCTGTGCCGGTAAATCCAGCGGCACCCTGTCGATTCTTTTGTGGGATCTGATCCGCCAGCGTTCATAGCCGGTCACCTGTTCGGTGACCTTCAGCTTTCCCAGGGATACGGTGGTGTCCCAGACCCTGCTCTCGTGCCACACCGCCATTATCTCCGTATCTTTGTGCGCCCTCACCCGTGTGTAGTAGTCTACATCCGCCGGCGACACACGCGCCGTCTTCGTTTCCAGATCGAGGTCGTCCACCAGGTAAGTGGATCCCCGGTGAAGGTAGATCGCACCCGGGTGGGTTTCCTTGAAAGCCCTGTGGCCGTCGATTTCACCACGGTGCTCTCCGTCGGAGCTGGCGACGATCTGATACCGGCTGCCGGTTCCCCTCAAATCGACATGGCGCTGGGGGGACTTGTATTTCGAAAACCAGCTGTCGCCGTCGGCGCTCTTGAGGAGTTCCCCCTCCTTTTCCAGTTGCCGCACGACGCCGGAAATCTGCCCCTTTTGCATTAACGGCTCCTGTTTCTTCAACGGCAGCTCCGCGGCTGCGCACACCAGGTGCTGCGCCACAATACCCGGATTGTCGGGGTTGATAACCGCCGCTTCCGGTTCGCGCCGGAACAGGTCTTCGGGATTACGCATGAAATATTGATCCAGGGCATCCTCGCCGGCGATCATGATCATGCCCGACGCCTGACCGCTGCGCCCCACCCTGCCCCCCCGCTGCAGGGTGGCCACGACGGTTCCCGGGTACCCCACCAGCAGGCAGAGGTCCAGATCGCCGATGTCGATCCCCAGTTCCAGCGCACTGGTCGAGATGACCGCCAAAAGTTCTCCGCTGTTGAGTTTGGCCTCGATTTCACGCCGCTCCCCGGGGAGGAAGCCGGCCCGGTAGGCGCTGATGCGGTCGGCGTACTCGCCGGCACTGCTGCCGGCCCAGATGGCGATCAGTTCGGCCAACTTCCTCGACTGGGTGTACACAATGGTTCGCAGGCCCCTGTGAAGCGCCGCTTTCAAAAGCAGAATGGCCGTCTGGGCCGGGCCCTCCAGTGGATCGATGAATACGGTGTGACGCTCACCCTGGGGATGACCGCCCTTCAAAACGGTGTCAACAGGCAGGCCGGTCAACTGCTCCGCCAGGTCGGCCGGGTTGGCGACCGTGGCCGAATTGAAGATGAATGTGGGGGCCGCCCCGTAGTAACGGCAGATCCGCCGGAGACGTCTGAACACCTGGGCCATGTGGGAGCCCATGACCCCCCGGTAGGTGTGGACCTCATCCACCACCACCAGCCGCAGCCCGGAAAAAAAATCCGACCAGTTCTGATGGTGCGGCAGAAAGGAAAGGTTGAGCATTTCGGGGTTGGTCATGATGACGTTGGGGGGGCGTTCCCTGATCTTTTTCCGCTGATGCCCCGGCGTGTCACCGTCGTAGATGGCCGCCGACGGCTTGCGGCCGTTTAAAAAAAAAGCGGTTTTATTGAAATTCAACAGCTGGTCCTGGGCCAGCGCCTTGAGGGGAAAAAGATAGAGGGCCCGCGCGCCGGGGTCGGCCAAAAAATGCTCCAGCAGCACCAGGTTGTACACCAGCGTCTTTCCCGAGGCCGTCGGCGTGGCCACGACGACATGCCGCCCGGACCTTGCCAGATCGATCGCTTCCGCCTGGTGGCGGTACAGCTGCCCGATGCCCAGCTCCGGCAGCATCCGGCTCAGTTCGGCTGGCCAGGCTGCGGGGGGCGCGGACAACCCGGCCGCTACCGCCGGAAGAACCTTGTGAAACACCACCTGTCCACCGAGCCGTCGGGAAGCCTTCAGGGCCCGAATGTAGGCTTTCACGCCTGAACGCTCATCCATTTTCCGCCATCGTTCCCCGGTTTGGGCTTGACGCCACACCCAACAAATTGATATTTTTTGATATTGACTTGAATTTTATGAAAATATATCTATATTTCATTAGATGGAACCGTACAATAGGCATTAATCATCTGTACCTGCATCGTTCAGAATCGGCAGGTGCTGCATTTTATGGCATGACCACATATCCTTTTCAAGAGGAAGCGGCAATATTGGAAGAACCTTCTTTATTGGCAGCAAATCCATTGTCTAAAACAGCTACCGCGATTTTTATCCCTTCCGGACAGTTCCGACACCTCCCATGCCAACCGGGGAACGGCCCGACATGACAAACGAGATTTTCCTACTGCTTGGCTTAGTCGTTTTGTCCGGATTTTTCTCTTCGGCGGAGACGGCACTCTTTTCCATCAGCAAAACCAAGGCGATTCACCTGGCCAAAGAGGGCGGGGGCCCATGCCATCTGATCCTGCGCATGAAAACGGACCCCCACACCCTTTTGACCACGATCCTCATCGGCAACAACCTCGTCAACGTGGCAGCGGCGGCGCTGGCCACCTCCGTGGCCATGCGTTCTTTCCCCGGTTTTGCCATCGGAATCGCCACCGGCGGCATGACCTTCCTGATCCTGGTTTTCGGCGAGGTTTTTCCCAAATCGATCGCCACGCGCAACAACATTCTGATCGCCAAAGCCGCCATTTACCCTATCTTCTGGCTCTCGCTGCTGTTCTTTCCGGTCATCAAGTTCCTGAACTTCATCCCCTGGTTGACCGGCCGCATCAAAAAACCGCAGGCGGTGACCGAAGAGGAGCTGATGACCTTCGTGGAAGTGGTTGAGAAAGAGGGTGAAATCAAGGAGGAAGAGCGGGAACTGATTCACAACATTTTCGAATTCGACGACACCAACACCTCCGAAATCATGACGCCCCGGGCCGACATGTTCGTCATCGACATCGCCGAGGAGCTGGATATCGAAAAAATCGTGGACTCCGGCTTTTCCCGCTTTCCGGTCATCCAGGGAGATATCGACCACGTCGTCGGCATCCTGAACATCAAGGATCTTTTCAAACACATCGCCGCCGGCGACAAAGAGACCGACATCGCCCAGATTATGAAAAAGCCCTACGTTGTCCCGGAAAATAAAAAGCTGGACAAGCTCCTGCATCAGTTCAAAAAAACCAAAACCCACATCGCCATCGTGGTCGACGAACACGGCGGTGTTTCCGGCCTCATCACCCTGGAGGATGCCCTGGAGGAACTCGTGGGAGAAATCGAGGACGAAACCGACAAGGATGAGCCCTGCATCGTCAGCTTGAAGCCCAAGACCTGGATCGTCCTGGGAAAAACCGATGTCGACGACGTGAACGCAGAGATCGGCATGGAGATCCCCGATTCGGCAACCTATGACACCTTTTCGGGGTACATCCTGGACACCATCGGGAGAATCCCCGCCGAAAACGAAGAGATCAGCCTGCGCAACTACTTGATTACGGTGAAGAAAAAAGACGGCAACCGGATTGTTCGCTATGCCGTCAAAGAGCTGGAGCCCCGGGAAGAGCCGGCCCCTGAGGCGAATGAAGC
>JAJDNW010000071.1 GCA_022340465.1 Deltaproteobacteria bacterium
AGAAGGAAATCGATTGCAACCCTATGTAATAAGACACAATATGTTGATTTTCAGTATAATGGCCCGGTTGTTGCTATATTTCATGACGAACGTTTTGTATCTTGAAATGTACCACAACAAGGGGGGGATCACATGCGAAAATTCGTCATATTTATGCTGATTATGGGTTTGGTTGGTTCCGCCGGTGCGGCGGAGGTCACGTATCACTTTACCGCCAATATTGACAAATACACAGACAGCACCGGCCTGTTCGAGGAACTGGGCTACAGCGGCGACATGATCATAGAGGGTACGATCAGCTACGACCCGGAAGCCGTGGCGACATACTCTTATGTGTCTCAGGCAGGGGACAAGGGCATGGCTTTATATTATGATCAAGGCTATGTCACGTTCAGTCATCAGGTGTATGAGTGGCTGGGAGACAGCGAAAAATTATGGTACATCGAAACCTACGCATCCGGAAACCCGGATGAATCTCCCCCTCCTTATTCCTATCCCTATCACACGATAAAGATAAAGACATCCCAGGCCAGCCTGAATGAAATCGTAGGTGTTTCCGAAGTCGCACAGGTGGTCTACCTTGTATACAATGGATGGAATATGACCATGCCGGCCGAGCTGACTTTGGGTATCGATGGGAAATATTTTCTCAGCATTAAAAGGCAGATCATGTCCGAATCAGGTGTGATTGATGAGATTTCATCAGACCTGACTGCCACGATTACGTCCATCATGGATGCGGAGGAATATGCTGCTAGCAAGGAAGAGGTGGTCAACAGCGATGAAACAGATAACCCGGCGCAAAAAGCCCTGGAAAACCAGGAGAGGTGCCACAAATATACGGTGTTGAAAAAGCGGATCGAAAAAGCGATCGAGAAACTTGACGACGGCAATATTAGCAACTACAAGGCCGCCCGACGGGAGCTTGAGGTCTACCGCCGCCAGGCGGAAAAGTGGGAAAGCCAGGATAAGATCAGTGCGGAAGAATGTGAAAATCCTATAGCTTTTATTCCTAATAATATAACCGTCAGCAGTGCAGCCAAGGGGAAAAAGAAAAAATAACCAATTCCTAAAATTTAAAACGCTCAGTGCGTTACAATGCAAAGAGGGCTGGAGTAGCATCCAGCCCCTTTTGCATTGGTTCCAAGGAGGTTAAAAGATGAAAATATGGGATGTCTTACGGCCGGCCGGTCAGGCCACCGATAAAACCGGTATCGATTCCGCCTGGTTTTCCAGGTGCAGGGCATCCGCTATGTAATCGATGTTGTTTTTCAGGGCCATTTTTCTGTGAGGCCCCATGGAATCGCCTGCCGCAAACGATTCGGCCATAGTGAGGAGCAGCTTGATCCGCTGGAAAAGGATGTGATCCAGGCGCAACCGCAAGCCGTCTCCGCCTGCCCCGGCAAGGTGCGTTTTGTAGCCCTCCCACCCGGTCATGGCCTCTGAAAGCCGGGCGGCGTTGTTGATCACGGCGGCCGCCCGGTATTCGCCGAGCTGGTAATCCTTCAAGAAAGCTTTGGACATGACAACCAACAGCTGAAGGCGGGAAAAGAATATGTCCGATGCCTGCAATTTTCTCATTTTCGCTGGATGCGACCCAAGACGTTTCACGGAACGGGTTTCTCCTTTGGTTGAGGTCATACTGTTTTTTGCTGTGTCCCCTAATCTAAAGCAATAACCGGGCCAAAATGACTTATATATATTTATAAAATAATTACAAATAGTTATAAAGTTTTAAGGTTGTTTACAAAGAAAAAAGTGGAAATAGTATCATCGAGATTTGTGTAATTAATTACATAATTCCAGTGTGTGTGTATTTTATTCCAGTATTTAAGGCCTGGTCCTCCGGGTCAGGTCAGAGCCATTAGGCTTGGCCATAAACAAATACTCTGTAATACTGTAATGCTGGCGTGTTGGCGTATTGGAATATTGGTTTCGACGGCAGCCGGGCTATGGCCTTAAAAAAAGCCATTCGCTACCCATCAGCCATTAAGCCACCACGCCATTGGTTGCTCTATTGAACACGTCAACCACCCTCGGATGCGAAAAGCATGCTAGCGATACAGCCGCGCTGTATAAAACCGTGGCGCACGATTTTATAATTGTGTTGATTTCCAAGGGCGTTTGTTATATGAACAAAGGTTAAAATCAATATTTAAAACTTTTAATTTCAATGGGTTGTGCGGAAACCACGCTGGTAGAAAGTGGCCGGGTTTCCGGAAGGTGGAAGGGGCCATGGACCGTACAGCAGAAGTAGCGCGGAAAACAAATGAGACCGTCATCGACGTGAAGCTGGATGTCGACGGCCGGGGAAAGACGGAGATTTCCACCGGGATTCCCTTTTTCGACCATATGCTTACCCTTTTCGGCGTACACGGATTTTTCGATCTGTACGTTTATGCCAAGGGAGACATCGAGGTGGATTACCATCACACCGTCGAGGACGTGGGCCTCGTGCTCGGGGATGCGTTTAACCAGGCACTGGCCGACAGAAGGGGAATCAAACGCTACGGGTATGCGGTAACCCCCATGGACGAAACCCTCGCAACGGTGGCCGTCGACCTTTCCAAGCGGCCCTTTCTGGTTTACAACCTGCCCGGATCGGTGAGCCTTTCCGGCGACCCCTTCGTCGCCCTGGCCAAGGAGTTCTTCCGCGCTTTTTCGACAAGGGGGGGGATGAATCTGCACATCAATGTCGCCTACGGTGAAAACGAGCACCACATCGTCGAGGCCATTTACAAGGCGGCTGGCAGGTCCCTGGATGCCGCCTGTCAGCTCGATCCGCGGGTTGCCGGTGTGTTGTCATCCAAGGGGTCGCTTTAACAAGTAAAAAAATACGGGTCTATAACCTAAAATAAGGCACAACGATTGCCGAGGAATAATACCGCCCCGGCCGTGAAAAACTCGGTTCAAAGCGGCCGTAATCCCGAACAGGGCGATACGTTCGAAATGATATCGTCGGTATTCAGCCCGGCACAGGTATGGTGGGATATGTTCAGGTTGTTCGGCATAACGGACGCTAAAAACCTCAAACCGTTTCACGGCCGGGGCGGCATCACCCCTCGGCCGGCAGGCTTTTACCTTGTTATTGGTTATCGATCCGAAAAAATAGGGTTCAAGGATTGCAGGCGTCAAGTGACATAGAGATGAGCAGTGCGCTTTTTCCCACTTGGACCCCTATCCCTTGGCTTTATTCGAAGGTGTTTGATTTTTTTCGTGCGTTTAAATTTTCATGTTTTCGTGATGAACCGAGATAGCGAGCGCATTCCCTGCAGCTTGCTGCAGGGTAAGTGAGCGAATCATAATTGATAGCATTCCTTACGGTGAAGACTCCCCTTAAGCTTGCTGCGGGGAGTGTTCAATAGCTTGATGGGGAAAATGAAATGGACGTCATTCCTGCCGTCGATATCAAGGGCGGAAAATGCGTACGGCTGGAGCAGGGCCGCATGGATGCCGAAACCGTCTTTTCCGAGGACCCCGTGGCCATGGCGCGGCAATGGGCGGCGGCCGGTGCGAGGATCATCCATATCATCGATCTGGACGGCGCCGTCATGAAGCGTCCTAAAAATCTGGCCCTCGTCAAAGAGATTGTCGCCTCGGTGGAGACGAAGATTCAGATCGGCGGCGGTATCCGCACAAGGGACACCATAGCGATGTACCTGGAGGCCGGGGCCGAACGGGTCATAATCGGTACGGAAGCCATCCGGAACCCGTCTCTGGTGGATGAGGCCTGCCGCGAATTTCCCGGACGCATCGTCGTGGGCATCGATTCCCGCAAAGGGATGGTGGCCATCGAGGGCTGGACCGAAGACACCCGGACAAAAGCCGTGGACCTGGCCCGGCGCTTTGAAAACAGCGGCGTGGCCGCCATCAATTTTACGGATATTCACCGGGACGGCATGCAGGCGGGCCCCAATATCGACGAAACCCGCAAAATGGCCGAAGCGGTGTCTATTCCGATCATTGCTTCGGGCGGTGTCGCCACCATCGAAGACATTAAGAACCTCATGCCCCTCGAACCCCTGGGCGTAACCGGGGTGATTACCGGCAAGGCCCTTTACAGCGGGAGCCTCGATCTGAAGGAGGCCATCGCCCTGGCAACCAAGGGGGGGTGATCTTTTTTCCGAATGCGGCGGGCGAGACTTGCCGGCACCGGCAAAGGTGAGCCGGCCGGCACTGTCGCCGGTCGCCGCTCAGGCACCTTGACAATCAGGAAGCCATTGTTAATTTAACAGGTTAGACGCACGTATGCAGTGAAACCTTCCATAGCGGTTCCGACGTTCGGTCACATCACAGGCGAGGGTGCTTTTATTGGCGAATTTCATTTCCGAAGACAAGATAGAAGCGGTCAAAAATGCGGCGGACATTGTGGAAGTGGTATCGGAATATGTATCGCTGAAAAAAACCGGCCGGAATTACAGCGGCCTCTGCCCTTTCCACTCCGAGAAAACCCCCTCTTTCACCGTCAGCCCCGAAAAGCAGATCTTCCACTGTTTTGGGTGCAACACGGGCGGAAACGTTTTCAGCTTTCTGATGAAACAGGATGGGCTTTCTTTCCCCGAGGCCGTGCGATTTCTGGCAAAGCGCTACGGCATCGATCTGCCGGCGGCGAAGATGTCCGGAAGGATGCGGCAGCAGATCAGTGAGCGGGAGCAGTTGATCAGGATCAACCGCATGGCCCTTGATTTCTTCCATCGCAAACTCTGCGGGGACCGGCAAGGCCAAAAGGCGCTGGATTATCTTAAGGGGCGCGGCATTACGAAAAAGGTGGTGGATGAGTTCAAACTGGGGTACGCGCCCCGATCATGGGATGCGCTGCTCAACTTCCTCCGTGGCAGGCGGGTGCCCGTCGACATGATAGAAAAATCCGGTTTGATCATAGCGCGTAAAGACAAAACGGGTTTCTATGACCGCTTCAGGGACCGCATTATTTTTCCCATCGTCAACATGAGCATGCAGACGGTGGGGTTCGGGGGCAGGGTGATGGACGATAGCCTGCCCAAATACCTGAATTCGCCGGAAACACCGGTTTACAACAAGAGACGGCTGCTCTACGGTCTTCAGGCCGCCAGGAAAAAGTGCAGGGAAAACAATATCCTGTATATTGTGGAAGGCTATTTCGATCAGCTTGCCCTATACCAGAAAGGGATCCAGAACGTCGCGGCAACCCTGGGTACGGCGCTTACGCCTGAGCACATTCACATGATGAAGGGCTTCGTTAAACAGGCGGTGCTGATATTCGACTCGGACGAAGCCGGTGTCAAAGCCTCCGAGCGCAGCGTGGGCATGTTCATTCGTGAGGGGGTGCAGGCACGCATCGCCATGCTGCCCGAAGGACATGATCCGGATTCCTTCGTTTCCGAAAAGGGGCCCGGGGCTTTCTACAAGCTGGCGGAAAACGCCATGGAAGTGATGTCGTTTCTGATGCGGGTTGCCGAAACCAAACACGGGTTGTCGGTTAACGGAAAGTTGAGGATACTTGACGATCTGTGCCCGGCGATGGCTTCCATCACGGATGCCAACGCGCGGCAGCTCTATGCCAGGGAGCTGTCCGAGTGGCTGGGTATCGACGAGAAGGCCGTGCTCGAAAAAATCAGGAACAGCCTCGCCGCAGCCGAAAGGGAGGGGCGGCTCGCCGGGCGTCGTGCCGCGAAACTGAGAGACGACGGCGGCACCCGTTCCAGCCGCGGGGGCGAACCATCCACAAAGGTGTTTGCGAACCGGTTGGAAAGGCAGGTGGTGGCCATGATGCTTCAATATCCCGCCATGCTGTCCGAAATCGAAGCATCGGGCGTCTTGGACTATTTTATGGACGACACGCTTGCGGGTCTTGGCCGTTTTATTTTGGAACATCGACCGGAAGAAGCGAAAGGGGTGTCCAATTTAATATCAATGGTTGACGATGCTGAAAAAAGAAATATATTAGCTTCGTTATCCTTGAAGGAAGAGATGTGGAACCGGCGGGATTGCCGCAAGATTATTTCCAAATTGATCGCCAACAGCCCCAAGCGCCGTGAAATTTCCTTGAAGGAACAGATCAGCATGGCGGAAAAGGAAAACAATCCGGATCTGGTGCTCAAACTGCTCGAGGAATTGCAGAAAAAAACCATTTCAAGCAGGAATCAAATGAACGCCGTATTGCGCGAACAATGAATCCATCTCAGGAGGCCGGACTAAATGACCAAAAAAACCGAAGCGACAGCAGCTAAAACCGCTCCAGCCAAAAAGAAAACGACGGCCAAAAAGGCATCCGCCAAAAAGACAGCGGCAAAGAAAAAGACCGCCAAGGCAGCTGCCGGAAAAAAGGCGCCCAAGAAGAAGACCGTTGACAAAAAAGCTGCGCCGAAAACGGTTTCGAGCAAAAAAGAGAAAGCGACGGGAAAAGAAGCCGTCAAACCGCAAGTCCGTAAAAAGGCTACAAAGAAAAAAACCAATAAAAAGGCAGAGAAACGGTTGAAGAAGAAAAAGGAAACCACGGCAAAGGCGCCGTCGAAAAAGAAGGAAGCCGCGAAAAAAACGACCCCGGCGACAAAAAAGTCCCAAAAATCGGACAAGAAAGCAAAAGTGGAGAAAAAGACAACCAAAGCGAAAAAGGCAAAGACGCCCAAAAAAGCGTCGTCGAAGCAGTTTCCAGACAAGAAAGCGTTCAAAAAGCTGATCGGCGAAGGCAAGAAACAGGGCTTCCTGACCTATGATCAGATTTATGCTTTTCTGCCCGAGGACCAGCAAACGGCAGAACGCTTCGATGATACGATCATGCTCCTGGATGACCTGGGCATCAAGGTTGTAGACAGCGACAAGCCGGTCAAGGCGCCTCAAAAAGCCGAAGGCAAGGGAAAAAAGTCACTCACATCCGACAAGGCGCTTCCCGATTTTGGAACGGTTACCGACCCCGTTAAAATGTATCTGCGGGAAATGGGACTGGTCACCCTTCTGAGCCGTGAGGGTGAAGTGGTGATCGCTAAAAAAATCGAGGCCGGCGAGCAGGATGTCCTGAAATCCCTCCTGGAAACCAAATTAGGGGTGGCGTTTATCCTCAAACTCGGTGACCACATAAAGATGGGAGAATTGAGGCCCAAGCATGTGCTGCGGGATGTGGACGAAGGGGACAACTACATCGACGAAGTTGTGCAGATGGAAAGTTTCACCGGCACGACGGAAGAAATTGCCCGAATCCATGAGGAAAACCGCCAACTGCGGGAGAAACTGCTTCTCAACGGGCCCGCATCCAATGATCAGCGCAAGATCAGGCGGTCCATAGCCCGCAGGAACAACAAGATTTTTCAGATGCTGAAAAACTGGCGTTTCGAAGCCATCGTCGTCGACAAAATAGAAGGGGATGTCAGGAAGCTAAACGATTATTACGAGACCATGAACAAGCTGCTGGTGGCAACCTGTGACGCAGCCGGTATTTCCCTGAAAGACCTTCGCGAGCATCTGACCAACAAGACCAGCTTCGCAAAATGGGCCAAAAAGCGGATCAACCTGACCAGGGATGAGTTGGGCGTACTTTATGGCGAGTTGTCGCGCATCCTGGAGGATGTGGCCAAGACAGAGGAAGACACAAAAACCAACAGCCGCATTCTCAAACGCATTATCGCCAATGTGGATGAAGGCCGGAAAAGGGCAAAACTGGCTAAGAGCGAGCTCATCAAGGCAAATTTGCGCCTGGTGGTCAGCATTGCCAAGAAATACACCAACAGGGGGCTTCAGTTTCTCGACCTGATCCAGGAGGGCAACATCGGCCTGATGAAGGCGGTCGACAAGTTCGAGTACCGCAGGGGGTATAAATTCAGCACCTATGCCACCTGGTGGATTCGACAGGCCATCACGCGGGCCATCGCCGATCAGGCCAGGACCATTCGTATTCCCGTGCACATGATCGAGACCATCAACAAGCTCATACGGACATCGCGCTACCTGGTCCAGGAACTGGGTCGGGAACCGAAGCCGGAAGAGATTGCCGAAAAAATGGAAATTCCACTGGAGAAGGTTCGCAAGGTGCTCAAAATCGCCAGGGAACCCATCTCCCTGGAAACGCCCATAGGGGAGGAGGAGGACAGCCATCTGGGCGATTTTATCGAGGACAAGAAATTCGTTCTGCCATCGGATGCGGCCGTGAACCTGAATCTCGCGGAGCAGACGCGTAAAGTACTGGCGACACTGACGCCGCGCGAAGAGAAGGTGCTGCGGATGCGGTTCGGCATCGGTGAACGGGCGGATCACACCCTTGAGGAGGTGGGCCAGGACTTCACGGTCACCAGGGAACGCATACGCCAGATCGAAGCCAAGGCCCTGCGCAAGCTCAGGCATCCCACGCGAAGCCGCAAGCTCAAAAGTTTTATAGAAAATTGACAGCTTCTACTTGACAAGTATCGGTTCAGCAGGTAGATATGCAAATTTTACAGGTATTTGGCATGATTCTATCTGTTTTGGGGGCCCATAGCTCAGTTGGCAGAGCCACCGGCTCATAACCGGTAGGTCCCTGGTTCGAAACCAGGTGGGCCCACCAACTAAAACCCGGGTTGGGCTCGGGGTAAGCCCGGCTCAATGGGGAAAGCATAAAACGGAAGTGAGCTGAGATCAGGATGGAGATAAAGCGTTGACGAAAGCTCCGACAGTGACCGGGAAACGGCGCCGGGGAATTCCGTCCCGAGGGAGGGGGGGATGGCGCCCACGTTTTATGGAGGGGGACTTGAAAAGGACATGGGTCTCATTGGAGGCTGCGTGAGGATGGAGATTTTTCTAAACGCAGGTGGGAAGCGATTCTAGCGCGGTCGGGCAACATGACCGCGTTTTTTTATCCGCAAGGAGGACACAAACGGGGGGCGAACGAAAATGACATGGCGGGTTGGAGACATTATCGGGATTGTCGAGGAAATCGCCCCGCCTGAACTGGCGGAAGCCTGGGACAATGTCGGCCTGCAGGTCGGCAGCAGGGACTGGCCGGTGAGACGCTTGTGGGTTGCCCTGGATCCGCTGCCGCAGGTTGTCGATGCGGCCTGTGGTGCAAGCGTCGATCTTTTGATCACCCACCATCCGCTGATATTCAAACCGCTGACCTCTGTCGACTGCACCACACCCACGGGGGGGATTATTTGGACCTCTCTCGAGCATCGCATGAGCGTGTTTTCCGCGCACACCAATCTGGATGCGGTGACCCATGGCGTAAACGACACCCTGGCGAGGCGGATCGGGCTTCGCAACCTCCAGGCTCTTGTGCCGGAAGACAGAGGGGATAGCGGCGCGGCATCCGGTGCCGGTCTTGACGAACAGGCGGCTGCCCAGGGGTTGGGCAGGATCGGCGACCTGCCCCGAAAATCGACGCTTGTGTCGCTGGCTGCGGAGGTAAAGGCCGGTCTCGGCAAGGCTGGCGTTGCCATGGCCGGTGACCCCGACCTCCCCGTCGAAAAGGTGGCGCTTTGTTCGGGGAGCGGAGCCTCCCTGCTGGACCGTTTTCTGGCCTCGGATGCCCAGGTATATATTTCAGGGGACCTGCGCTATCATGATGCCCGCGAGGTCGAAAACGCGGGCAAGGGGCTGTTGGACATCGGGCACTTTGCATCGGAGCACCTGATTGTGGCGGTTCTTGCAGATCGATTGCGTAAGGCCCTTACGAATGTTGGCGCCCCCGTCACGGTAGAGGCGTGTCGGCTCGAAACGGACCCGTTCGTAATCATTTAGAGCGCCCGGCGGGGTAGCGATTTTAAAAATGACAGACAAGGAAAACGGGGAGCGCAGTGGAAGAAAACATTGATTTAAGACGACAGACAAAAATTCTTGTGAGACTTCAGGCCATCGATTCGGATAAAAAGCGGATCAAGACCATGCTGTCGGCGGTGGATGAAAAGATAGGGCACCTCGATGCCGAGCTGGAACAATCCCGGGAACTGTTGGAAAAGAGCGAGAACGAACTGGGGGCGCTGCGAAAAGAGTACCGTGACCTCGAGGCGGAACTCAGCTTGTACAATCCCAGGATCGAAAAAAGCAAAGAAAAACTCCGGGCGGTAAAAACCAACAAAGAGTATCAGTCGCTGCTAAAGGAGATAGAGGAGTTGAAAAAAAGCAGCTCTTCCATGGAAGACGGCATGCTCGATTGCCTCGAGAGGATCGAGGCTTCCGAGGCTTCGTCCAAGCGATTGGAAGCAGATTACCGGGTCCTGGAGGATCGGATAGAAGGTGAAAAAAAAAAGGTGAGCAAAGAATCAGAGACCGGCATCCGTCAACTGGGGGAACTTGAAGCGGAATGGAGCAAAGTGGCTGCCGAGTTGGAACCGGAGATACTGAAAACATTTGAAAAAGTAAAGGGCAAATCCCGCGGGGTTACCATTGCCCCCGTAATCGGCGCCGTATGCCAGGCATGCAATATGAACATTCCTCCCCAGTTGTTCAATGAACTGCAGCGCTTTGACACCCTTAAATTCTGCCCGAGCTGTCAGCGGATCATATACTGGGAAGACCTTTCGTGAACAGGCCTTCCCCGAACCCGATTTTAGAACGCTGTGCCTTGGGCCATATGCTGTTTTCGGTCGGAGCAGTCCAAACGATCGCTGGGCGGCGCCTGCCGCCTGGAGGAAAGTCCGAACACCACAGGGCAGGATGCTCCATAACGTGGAGTCGCGGCAACGTGAAGGAAAGTGCAACAGAAAGGATACCGCCCCGGCGTGCGGCGACGCATGCCGGGGTAAGGGTGAAACGGTGCGGTAAGAGCGCACCAGTTCCCCGGGTGACCGGGGAAGCTAGGTAAACCCCATCCGGTGCAAGACCAAATAGGGGAGTGCTCGAGGATGGCCCGTCCGAGCTCCCGGGTAGGTCGCAAGAGATTCCGGGCAACCGGAATCCATTAGATGAATGATCGTTGCCCTGAAAAGGGGTAACCCTTTGCGGGGAACAGAATTCGGCTTACGGACTGCTTCGACCGATTCCAACGTTTAAATTAGCCTGATGCTGTGAACTCGGCTGGCAACCGAGCGTCGCGTGCAACGTGGGAGAAACATATTTTTTCGGGTCTGTAATCCAAAATAAGGCACAACGATTGTCGGGGAATAATACCGCCCCGGCCGGCAGGCTTTTACCTTGTTATTGGTTATAGGTCCGTATTTTTTTCTGAGTTCTAATGGAATAACAAAAGGATCTGGTACTGTGGAACCCTTCACGCAAGTACTTTCATTTCTGGAAAAGGCGTGCATATTTTCTTCCGACTACCTCAGGTGCTGCACATATATATCCAACCGTGATGTGGAAAGCGATTACTTCACTAAAAAGTTGTACTCCAAACTGATCGGCACCTCTCAGGTATTGGAAGATTTTCTGGATTTTCATGGCGCGAAAAACAGCCACGAGTGGTATTTTTACAGGGAGTTGACAGCCGCGGTCCGTCACCTCAGCCTGGGCGCCTACTCCCAGAAACACATATCCAATCGCTTGGTGTTTTACGACCTTCCCGATTCCGAAGAGTTTCGCTATGACGGCTATGCGACCGTCAAGTTTTTAACGGAATCGCTCATGAAACTGGCGCCCGTCATTCTCGACGAAGCCAGGCGTCTGAATATTGTCATCCCGGAGGCCACCTTCACTCATATGGATTTTCCCGGGACCAGCACGGCGGATATACTGCCATACGATATTGACGATGAGGCCAAGGACCTTCAGGCAAAGAATATCGTTAAAATCGCCAGTGAATTTTTAAGGATTGCAAAAACATTCGGCGAACTGGAATTTTACGAACCCCTGGACCTTGAGGGCATCCTGGCAATTGTGCCGCAAAGGGTCAATGAGGTGGAAATTCGGCGTTTCGAGATGCTGGTTCACAACCTGCAGTCGTCCTTCGACACGTACGTTATTCACGGGGGGTACCGGTTCGGTAATCGCAAGCTGAAACAGCTGCGCAGCTATTTTTCGGTCGTGTTTCACCTTTTGCAGATGATCGGAAGGCTGCTGCACTTCTATGAGCGCCATCTTCACGAGGCCGGCTACAAGAACATTTATAAAAAGGGTCGTGAAAGGCTGGCAGCCCTGGTAGACCCCGAAGTTCTTCTGGACAGGACCATCAATTACGGCCTTTACTACGTGTGCCGTTTCATTGCCAAGGGAAAGGATCTTGCCAGAGAAATCTTGAACGAGAATATCGAGAGGCAGTCTATAACGGTAGGTATCCCTATCACGCTGGGATTTCACAGCCGACCGAGCCTGCTCGTGGCGAAAATCGTCCAGCATTATGGCGGAGAGGTCGAACTGTGCGTGGGCGAAGATCGTTTCGACGCCAGCAGCGTGCTGGACATTCAGTGGGCCGGGGGCAAAATCCAAAAAGAGCAGATCAACGAGGTGGTGTTCGAGGGCGACAGCCGGGCGCTGGCCGACATTCAGATCCTTGCGGGGGTGAACTACGGAGAGGATTCCATGGGCAAGGGGGTGCCCCTTCCCACGGAACTCAAATATTTGCGATAGACCTTCCGGCGAAGATATTACTCTCAAGTATAGGTTTTGCCAACCATGATAAATTGATGCGCATGCGGTCCATAAGGGGCATGGGTTCGGGGAGGCCGTCCGCCGATGGCAGTTGGTGCAGTAAAAAATTTGACCGTGTGGGCCATCATCGTGGGAGCGGGGAAGGGGACCAGGATGAAAAGTTCCACCCCCAAGCAGTTCCTAAGCCTGAAGAACCGGCCGATTGTGGGCCATACCCTGAAGGCGCTCGACGCCTGTGACGGGATCGACGCCATTTGTCTGGTGACGGCGGCCGGTGAGGTGGATTTCTGCAAAAAAGAGCTGCTACCCACCCTCGATTTATCCAAACCCGTGCAGGTGCTGACCGGGGGAAGGAGCAGGCAGGACTCTGTTTACAGGGGACTGGCGGCGGTGGCGCATACGGCCGACATCGTGGTAATCCATGACGGGGTGCGGCCATTTGTAGAGCCTGCCCAGATAGAAGCCTGTATCGTACAGGCCCGTGAAAGCGGTGCCTGCATGCTGGCCCTGCCTGTGGGCGACACCTTGAAACGAGTCAATGCCGACGGCGTGGTCGAAACAACCGTATCGCGGGAAAACGTGTGGCAGGCCCAAACGCCCCAGGTTTTCAAATACCACCTCATCAAAAAGGCCCATGACGCCGCCGCCGGTGATGGTTTTGAGGGCACCGACGACGCCTCACTGGTGGAACGTATCGGGGGAAGGGTCGCGGTTGTCAGGGGCAGTGTCAGGAATATCAAGATTACCTATCCGGAAGACCTGGCTTTGGCAGAGGCCCTGCTGGGGAGGTGATTCCCGGCTGCAAACAAGGACCCGACGCCGTTGTCGAGTTGACAAAACCGATTCTTTTGGCAGTCCTACCGCTTCGTAATTCCCTTCAGATCAAACGTTAGGAACTTAAACCGAAGGTTTCAGATTCTCGATACCCTCGATTTTTATTATCCTCTTTGCTTTTTCATGCCCCAGATCCGCGGCGGAAATAAAATCGATTCCCGACTTCGCATAATTTTGAATTTTATAATAAACCACGGCGCGATTGTAATGGGCCAGTGCATAGGTGGGGTATAGAGAAATGATGGCGGTGTATAATTCGAGCGCATCCTGATAGTGTCGCTTATGATACAACGTACAGCCCAGTTTCATCAGGCCGGTGAGATAGGTTTCATTTTTTCGCATAACGCGCACTATCTTTCTGTTGATCGCATTTGCCGTGCTATATGCATCAATTAGGCTGTTGATGTATACAAATACTAAAAAACCGCTGATAAGCGTGTTGATAAAAAAATAAACGATTCGTCTGTTTTCGTCTGTTGGAGCCAGATCCCCTGTCAGTGAAAGTGAAAAAAATAGAGCGGCGCACACCGATGCTGTCAGGAGTATATAGATGATTCCTCTTTCGATTTCTCTAAGATATACTTGACCGAAACCGGGAAATAAAATCGATAAGCCTGCAGCGAGAAGTGGTTTCTTTATCAGATGCTTATTGTCTATATTTATGTTTCTTTTAATTTTAAAGAATTTTCTGGAAAAGATGATGAGAAAAAATATAAATAGAAGCGACAGAGAAATAATAACAAAAGCCAGCATTAAAAAATAAATGCTGTCGTCCGGGCTGCCGCCATTCAACGGTTTGGGGTAGTCATATATTTTTCCGACATTCGCCATTTTTCCCACCGCACGTCTTGGATGTCAAATCCGGCGTTTCCTTAAAAAATGAATTTACGCCAGCGCTGCAAAGGCCTGAGAGCCTTAGAATTATAGTGTTTCTCAGAATAACGTTCCGTGTGCCCTAAGCGGGCGGAGGGTTTCTTTTTCAAAGCACCATATCAAACCAAGGCATACCCCGTGCCCGCCGGATTGTTGATGAAAAAATTTAGATTTTTTATAAAATCAGCTAGTGGAAACATCATCAATCCGGCAGGCCCCTACGACAGCCGTGCAGAATATTGATGATATGGTGCTTTGAAAAAGAACCTTCCCACCTCCCAATCCGATGTTGAAACGGAACATATATATGGCAAATGCTCTATCGCACAACCCTTTCCAACAGGGTGGCGAGCTTGTCGGAGTCGTGACGGACGATTCCGCCACCCGTTTCCAGCAGGTCGCCGGCATATACGCGTCGCTCTTTCCAGAAATCGAGACGCTTGTCGATTTCCACGAAGCGTGCATTCTGCTGGCTATAGCGTTGAAGGATGTCGTCGCCGGGCTTGCGCGTGTTGTAAATAAAGCCATCCAGTCTGCGCCCTATGGCGTCTTCCATGCGGGCGGCAAAATCCTGGGCGGTAAAATGGTGGGTTTCCCCGAATTTGGTCATGATGTTGACCACGAATAAGATTTTGGCCCGGGTGACCCGCAAGGCCTTTTTAACGCCGGGGACGATGAGGTTAGGGAGGATGCTGGTGAAGAGATCTCCGGGGCCGACAATGATAAAGTCGCCATCCCGAATAGCTTCCAGCACCGGAGGAAAGACCGATACCCTGTCGCTGTGATGCGGTACCAGATACACATTTCTGATGCTTTCGCGCTGGTTGTCACTGGGTATGTCGATGGCTTTCTCCCCGAAAATCCGGGAACCGTCGGTCAACTCCGCCACCAGGGTCGCCCGGTCGATGGTGACCGGCAGTATGGTTCCGCGGGCATCGAGTATCTCGGCCAGGGCATCGATGCCTGCCGGGAAACTGCCGGTATACCGGGACAGCATGGTCAACAGCATATTGCCGGCATTGTGCCCCAGGAGACGCCGGTCCCTGGTAAACCGTTTCAACAGAATACGCCGGGCCATCTCATCGTAGGGGGAAAGCGCCAGGATGCATTTGAGTACATCGCCCGGCGGCAGGGTCCCCAACTCGTCCCGCAATCTGCCCGTGCTGCCGCCGGAATCGACCATGGCCACGATGGCGGTAATATCGATGCCAGGAAGGTGACGGAGGCCCGACAGCAGGGCAAACTGCCCGCTGCCGCCACCGATGGTGACGATTTTTTTTGTGTCCGTCATAATCTGCCTGTCCTTGCAAATTATAGGTAGTCAGGCGTTGTTTTGAGCCAGCAGTTTCGTACGGGCAGGGTCCCGGGGTGCCTGCCGCCGTTCGATTCCTTTGGAGATGATCATTCTTTTACCGATCTCGAACCCGTCCTCCACGATACCGGCATCGTGATTCAGGGAGCTTCTCGAGAAACTCCTGGTGTGCGGGTATCTGTGGGCCATGTAGCCTTTAAGCAGCAGGTCGTCGTGGGTTACCAGGGCGCGGGTGTCGGCGGCTCGAGATTCCCTATAGAACTGCCTGCCACCGGACAGCTTGTTGGTAAAACCCTCGATAAGGCCCACAGCAAAATCAGACTTGCGGTATCGCCCCAGTTTTTTCCCCTGATTGTACTCACGCCACCGGGTTTCGATGTAGCGATTGACGAAAACGTGAACATAGGAAGCTATTTTAATGTTCTGAGCGGTTCCGCTGATTTCAAGAACCCTTCCCATCCGTCCCTTATCGAGCACATAGGCCGAGACCCACAACCCCTGCACGAAATAGTAATCTTGAAGCAGATTGGCCAGGTAGTAAGCTTCGCGGAAATGACGCAGCGCCGGATCGCCCACAAAAACACTCATAAAATTGCGGGATTTGCCCTGCTGCAGGCATTCGATATTGTATTTTTCCATGAGTTCGTGGGCTTTGGCCATCGCCGCTTCGGCCTCGTGGATATTTTTGCTTTCCGCCAGGGACATGAGCTTTCTAATGCGGATCACGTGGCGGTCGTGTGGGTTGCGGGGGTGTTCATGCAGCCTTGCGTGAAGCGGCCGGCAAGTTCCCGAGGCCGCCGGATTCGCCCTTAAAAGGTGGCAGGCCTTCTTGAAAAGAGGCCCGTGGGGGCTTTCTTCATGGGCACCGAGAACCTGATCCGCATACTGGTGAGCCATTTCGTGAAGAAGGATTTCCCTGGTGTCATCCCAGGGGCAGTTCAGTACATGTCGCCTGCTGAGACTTATCTCGTTTTTTAAGCGCGACCAGGACCCCAGTTGGCGGCCCATGTCCCTGAGGCTGAACAACGGTTTTTTAAAACCGTGTCGCTGCGTTTCGTCGAGCACCCACAGCGCATGTTCCCACTCCAGGGACAATCCTTGCAGGAGGCCGCGTTCCAGCGTTTCCTGCAGTTCTGCCTTGCGTGTTTTTCCGTCGTACATCGTCAAACCGGCTTACCTTTCGACTTCCCGACCAGCGGCCACCGGATCGTCCGCATCCATCCATGCCGGAAAGGATTCACGGTAGACCTCGAGAGAGGCGTGCGAAAGGCGTGCCGTGTGGATGGCGGGCTCCTGCTTTTTTTGGCAGATGATTTCACCCGCAGGACCGATAATGGAAGAACAGCCGTCATACATCCGTCCGTTGCCGTCTTTTCCTATCCGGTTTACCCCGATGACATAACTCAGGTTCTCTATGGCCCTGGCTCGCAGCAGGGTGCGCCAGTGCATGGAACGCGGCGCCGGCCAGTTGGCCACAAACACGGCGGCATCATATGCGTTGTCCACATTCCGTGTCCAGGACGGAAAACGAAGGTCGTAGCAGATGAAAGGCCGGATGCGCCAGCCCTTGAGGACAAGGGTAATGTTTTTATCACCGGCGCTGTAAATTTCATGTTCTCCGGACATGCGGAACAGGTGCTTTTTGTCGTAGACGTGCAGGGTACCGTCGGATTGAACCCAGATCAGCCGGTTGTAGAATCTACCCGCATCCCGGGCAATAAAACTTCCGGTGACGGCTGTCTTGCCTGCCAGGGCGGTTTCTCGCATCCAGGCGACGGTTTCTCCGGTCATTTCCTCCGCCAATTTTTCGGCGTTCATGCTGAACCCGGTGGTAAACATCTCCGGGAGCACGACCAGATCTGTCCGGCCAACCGATTCCTTGAAACGCCGTTCGAATAAAGCGAGGTTGGCTGCGGCATCTTCCCAGACAAGCTCGCATTGAACGATGGTAACGTCTAAATCCTGCATAGTTTTTCAGCCGCCTTTTCTAGGGTTTCATCTTTTTTGGCAAAACAAAACCGGATTACGTGATGGTCCTGCCGGTCGTTGTAGAACACGGATACCGGAATGGATGCCACCCCGTGTTCGATGGTTATCCGCCGGGAAAAATCGATGTCCGCTTCGGTTGAGATGGGTGCATAGCTCATCAATTGGAAATAAGTTCCGCTGCACGCTATCGGCGTGAAGCGCGATCCCTGCATCAACCGGAGAAACAGATCGCGCTTTTCCTGGTAGAACGCTCCCAGTTCCAAGTAGAGGCCCTGTTTGTCCAGGAAATCCGCGTAGGCGTGCTGTATCGGTGTGTTGGATGAAAACGTCAGAAACTGGTGCACGCGCTGCAGTTCCCGCGACAGGGCCTCTGGCGCCAGACAATAGCCGATTTTCCAGCCGGTGGTGTGGTAGGTTTTGCCGAAGGAGCTGACCACGAAGCTGCGCGCAGCCAGTTCGGGATACCTGGCGATGCTTTCATGGCGGGAGCCGTCGAAAATGATGTGCTCATACACCTCGTCGCTCAGGATCATGGTGTCGGTGTTTTCGAGGATCTGCTTCAGTGCGTCGATGTCCTGAGTGGTAAGGATGCTGCCGGTGGGGTTGTGGGGTGTATTCAATATCAACAGCCGTGTTTTCGGTCCGAGTGCGTCCCGGACCTCATCCCAGTCGATCCGGTAGTCCGGTGTTTTCAGTTGAATATAGCGGGGAATCCCGCCATTCAGCGTCACTATCGGTGCGTAGGCGTCGTATGCCGGCTCAAATATCAGGACTTCGTCATCCCTGTGCACGGTGGCGGCAACGGCCGCGAAAATGGCTTCGGTGGCTCCCGAGGTTACGGTAATTTCTGTCACCGGATCATAGTCGAACCCGTAGCAACCCGATACTTTACGGGCAATTTTTTCACGCAGGACGGGCAGGCCCGGCATGGGAGCATATTGATTTGCGCCTGCGTTCATGTAAGCGGTCACCCGTTCGATCAACTCCGGGGCGACGTCGAAGTCCGGAAATCCCTGAGACAGGTTGATGGCCCTGTGCTCGTTGGCCAGGGCGGTCATGACTGAAAAAATTGTAACGCCGACATCGGGGAGTTTTGAGCTGATTTTCAACATATCAATCTTGCCTATAAGCCTGACCTTGATTTGTTTCCGCCTTATACAATGTGAGCATGTTAGCTATCTCTTGCCTCATTTCGTCCTGCAGCGCCCGGGGCCTGACCACCCGTGCTTTGGCTCCCCACGTCAGCAGCCAGAATTTGATCTCTTCCGTGCCGGCCACCTCTATCTTGAAGAGGATGGAGCCGTCAGCCTGTTCTTCGATTTCCTGGCTCGCATGCCATACCTTTTCTTCGATGTATCCGGCGATGTCGGCTGAAAACCAGATGACCACCTCGACAGGCTCTCCCAGGAAAGTGCCGAAACTGGTCTGCATCAATTCATCGGCATCGAAATCGGGAGGCATCTCAAAGATGTCATCCGTATTTTCGATCGATTTGATGCGGTCGATCGCAAACAGCCGGATGCCTTTTCGCAGAAGGCAATAAGCCAGCATATAAAATGTTCCATCGAAATACCAGATCTTATAAGGAGCAACCTTACGCCGGCTCATTTTTTTGCGGTGCATGGCGTAATATTGGATAATGACGTGTGTCCGCCCGACCACAGCACGATTTACGCTGTCGATGATCTTCCCGTGCGGTCCGTAATTTTTATGTGCCTTGAAGCCGACTTTCAGGCTGTCTTCAAATTGGGCCAGATATTGAAGATACTCTGCGGGAAGGGTGGTTTTCACTTTCAGGAGCAACGACTCCAGGGCATCGTAAAAGACGGTGTCCTTGAGTGCTTTCAGCATGTCCCGGCTGAAGTAGAGGGCCATCAGTTCGGTGACGTTGAAGGGAACGGGAATGAGATGCTTGGCGGACTCCAGGAGTGACCACGTGCTTTTGTTGGCCACACGTTCGTTATAAACCGGGAAGCCCGCCACCTGCAGGGCTTCGAGGTCCCGGTACACGGTTCTGGGGTGGCATTCCAATTCGGCGGCCAGTTCACGTACGGACTTTCCCTGATTCGAGGCGATGAGCCTGCGAATGATTTTCCACTGCCTTCCCAATTGGTCTCCTCTGGCCATGATTCTTCTCCAACATCGTCAAGTTCCGGTATAACCGGCGCTGTGAGGAAGGCACTTCAAAGGGGCCTGATATGCCGTCACCGCTGATTTGCGCTGACTTTTTCTGCCACAGGGTCAGATCACCTTGATGTGCCATGGCTCGAAACGCACGCCGAGACGATTGCTTTCGGTATAGCGGAGCCGTACATAATCGAGTTTGCGGATCTTTTTGAAAACATCCGTCTGGGTGAAATGGCGGGTAAAGTTATCGCTTCCCAATCCGATACTGCCCACGTCGAAGTCACCGACACCATGAAAAGAATACCCGGGAGGGGCCAGCGACCGTGAAGCGATTGACAGGTTGCCTTTTGTTTTGACCGCTTTCCTGAAGAAAAGGTAGAACTGTTTGGCGATTCCCCTTATGCCGGAGGTCAGGATCAGCTTTTTACCGACGTCGCTGGACATTTTGTGATATGTCTTAATGGAGGTGCCCGTGAAGAGGTAGTTGCCGGTCCCGGGAACCCGGACGAAATCAGCGCCTCCGATGTCGTCGGTTATGGCCGTAAGCGGTTTTTCCCCCTTGAATCCATACAGGCGGGCGTTCTGGTGGAAGATCTTATGCATGAAGCGGATTTCGTCACGGGTGAAAGCGCCGATACTCGGATCATAGCGTGCATGGGCAAAGGCGTCTTCGATGTTCATCAGCGCAAAGTTGCCGTGCCCGGCGACAAGTTGCACACGGGCGAGGCGTTCGCTCGTCGATCGGAGCAGTGCATAATCCGCGGGGAAAAGAACGATTTGGCCCAGGCCGTTCACCCTGAAGTTGCGGCGCCCGAACGCTTCCTGCGGGCTGCCGTCGCCCCCGGGGATTACGCCCGGCGGCCGATGAGGTGTGTGCGTGCCCGCCAAAGCGGCATCGGGAAAACAATTGCAGGCGCAGGTTGCCAGCAATATCTTCAAGAAGGTTCGCCTTTTTATCATTGAACCTGGGTCCCTGGTTGCGTGACGCCGTTAAAAGAAGAGCCCTTGGACGACTGCCAGATCAATTTGGCAGCTGCCTGTCGCCGCTCAAATTAGGGAGCGGCCACAGGCCCGAATCCGATCAGGACTCTCCAATGGTATGGTGCTGTATCATGTGTTTCAGCCGGGACAGTTGATCGGCATTTAGCCGTCCGAATTTGACACCCAGCTGACGCACAGAAACGGTGCTGAGAGGGTTTTCCTTTTCAATCATGGTGTCGCGTACGGGTTGAAAGGGAATGTTTTTGATATACACTTGATGCCTGGATATGAAAATATCCAGAGCACGGGCTCCGTTGTTAATCCTCTCATTGGCCAGATATTTGAAGGCGAGTCCGCCGAAACTGATATCTCTGATTTGACCCAGCTGGTTGGCGTTGTCTCTCACGGCAGCAAAGGCGCCGTTTACCGCTTTAAACCGTTTTTGTTTTCTGCGTTCGCTGATATCTTTTCGATCCATCGGTTCCGTTGTCAAGTACATAAATGTTACTGAAATCAATGGCTATATAGACTACGATCGCTACGGGTGTCAAGGGAAATCTGTCTTATTTTCAAACACTTCCCGGAGGATTGTGCCGTGCCTCAGGAGAGGAGGTACTGCACGCCGGACAAGGTGGCTCCTAAAAGTGTGACTACCGTCAAGACCGCGGTTATGCGGGCTGTAATGAGATGCCAGCGGGTCTCTCTTTTCTTTTCCCTGTAACCTAAAAGGGCGCCGAGCAGGGCCCCGGCCAACATGCCGCCGGCATGCCCCCAGTTGTTAATGCCGGGTATCAGAAATCCGAACACGAAGAGACTGACGGCCCATCCACCGACCTGCCTGTAGACCGCCTGACCGTAAACGCCCCCCCTGTTTATTCCGAAATAAAGCGCCGCTCCGATCAGGCTGCATATGGCGGCGGAAGCCCCGATGGTCAACTGGACGCCCACCAGATAGCTGATGCCGAATCCGGCCACGCCTCCCAGGGTGTAGATGACCAGCATCCTGGACAACCCGTATTCGCGTACGATCAACGGGGCGATCTGCCACAGGGCAAGCATGTTGAAAAGGATGTGCAGGATGCCCGCGTGCAGATAGTTGGCGGAAAGGAGGGACCACCAGCGATGCATCTGGTCGATGGGGATGGTTCCCGTGGCGCCAAACAACAGCAGGCCCCGGCTGCCCGGTGAAAGCATGGAGAGGGGGTTACCGGAAAATTGGCGGCCCCCCGGCGACAACAGCAGGGAGATGGCATACATCAGAACGTTGAGGCCGATGATGGCCTTGATCAGCTTGTCGGGGTCGTTCATCACGGCGCCGAAAAAATAGCGATTTAACAACGACCGCGGTTTACGCGTCCCGCAGTAGGGGCATGTGGTATCATCGCTGCCCACCAGTCTCCGGCAGTTGGGGCACAGTACCGGCTTCCTTTTGTTGCCGTTCATTGCTAATCTCCTTTTTGTCCGGCAGAAAAAGTAAGGGCTGCCGGGCGATCTGTCAAATTGTCGCCGCCTTGTCGAGCTATTTCAACGCATCCGTGCTTGATTTGCGCGCGCGGGCTGTGGTAGACAACTGCCATGAGCGACGCGAGGATATACTTGGTGTACATGACGGCGGGTGACAGGGACGAAGCGCGTTCCATCGGCCGGGCATTGGTCGAATCCGGTCTGGCGGCCTGTGCGAATATCCTGGACCGCATGACCTCGATATATGCATGGGAAGGGACGATTCAGGAGGACAGCGAGGTGGTCGTCATTGCCAAAACGACGGCCGAGCGGTTTCCGGAATTGAAAGCCAGAGTTGAAGCAATGCACAGCTATGATTGCCCCTGCATACTGGCTGTTGACGTGATGCAGGGCCATGGGCCCTTCCTGGACTGGATTCGAGATTCAGTCGGCGGGGATATGCGATGCTGAAAAAAATCAGGGAATCGATATATGAAAGATGACAAAGGGCTATATTACCATCCCTTTCCGCAGAACAAAAGGGTGCGCATGTACGTACAGGCAACGGGCAACGACGTATTGTTTCGCATGTGGAATGCGGACGACCCTCAATTGTGGGAAGAGCACGGCTGGGTGCCGTACAAAGCCGTGAAGGAAGCTTCCGGCATGTATGACAAGAAGGACTTCGATCCCCAGAGGGCATATGACATTCATGTGGCCAGGGAATTGCTGTCGGAGGGTGCCTAGTTCACCACGGTTTCTCGGTCACAGGTTTTTCAGAATCTCCTTTACCATATTGCCGTCAGCCTGAGCGCCGAAGTGCTTCATGATGGGGCCCATGGCCTGCATTTTGCTGTTGAATTGCGAAAAATCGATGTTTCCCTTTATCCAGGCGGTAATTTCCGATTCGGCAGCCATTGGGGGAAGATAGGCGGCAATCACGTCGATAAAGGGCGAATCTTCCGATTCACCCGTTTGCTGCAGCATTTCTCTTTCCGATTTGATCAGCTTTTTCAATATGTTGATGACATCATCATCGGAAAGCGATTTTTTGTCGGACCTGCCGAATTCACCCATGGCCACGCGCAGTGCGTTCTTTTTTTCTTCATCTCTGGCCTTGATGGCTGCCGTGAGGTCCTGTTTGATTTTTTCCTGAATGGTCATATTCTTTCTCCAAATCAATTTTCATATTTGACCATGTACAACGATTGTCAACCGTCTGTTCCGATTGAAACCCGGCAAAGAGGCCTTGGGCGGCATGTTTTTCAAGCAACCACTCTATAGCGCTATTTGCAAAAAGATGTTACACATTATTGATCTTAAGATCAATCATATACACGCCTGACTTCAATTTACATCGAAGAAAAGGTAATGAAAGGGCAGTCTCGGGCTATGCGAATTTTGCTGGTGGAAGATGACCTGAAAATTGCTTCCTTCGTCAAGAAGGGGCTGGAGGCCTCCGGTTTTACGGTCGATCATGTTCCTGACGGGGAAGAAGGCCTCAATCTGGCCATGACGGAACCGTATGACACGGCCATCGTCGATCTCATGCTGCCGAAGATCGACGGGTTGACACTCATACGACAGATACGATCCGGCAGGGTGAATACGCCGGTACTGATTCTCAGTGCCCGGGATGCTATCGACGACCGCGTCAAGGGGCTGCAGACCGGCGGCGACGATTACCTCACCAAACCCTTTAGCTTCTCAGAACTTTTGGCCCGGGTTCAGGCCCTCATCCGCCGGTCGAGCCATACGGTCGAGCCCACCCTGCTCAAGGCGGCGGACCTTACGGTGGACCTTTTGTCGCGCCGGGTGGCCCGCGGGGAAGAAACAATAGAACTTCAACCCCTGGAATTCTCGCTGCTGGAGTACCTCGTCAGGAACAAGGACAAGGTCGTGTCCAAAACCATGATCATGGAGCACGTCTGGAACTACAATTTCGACCCTCAGACCAATGTCGTCGAAGCCAGAATATGCCGTCTGAGGGACAAGGTCGACAAGGGATTTGAAAGGAAACTCATCCAGACGATTCGCGGTGTAGGCTATGTTCTTAAAGAGAGCGATTGATATCCGCCGCACCCTGGCTTTCCGGCTGACACTATGGTACGCCAGCATTTTCACCTTGTCGGCCTGCATCGCCTTTCTGATCTTCTACATCATGATCACGGCGCTGTTTCAGGAGCGAACCGACCGGGACCTCCTGAAACAGGTGGGGCTTTTTACCGCCATGCTCAACGCGGAAGGCATCAATGCCGTAGAACGGCTTGCAGAGCGGGAGGCGCAGGCCTCCGGGGAGAAAAAGATCTTTTTCCGTCTGCTGTACCCGACCGGCATCTCCTTTTCATCTTCCAACATGTCTTTCTGGCGCAACATCGGCGTGAACCGGGCGTCGATTGAGGAGATCATGAGCGGCTCGGCTTATGTGTATGAAACCATTACCATTCCCGAAAAGAGACAGCAGGTGCGGATCATCTACAGCGCCATCGGGTCCGGTATCATTATGCAACTGGGGCATTCGATGGAAAACGTCACCGGCTTTTTCCAGGCCCTTCAAAAGGTGTTCATTCCAGTAGTGCTTGCCCTGATTTTCGTTTCGGCCGGCGTGGGTTGGTTCATGGCCCGCAGGGCCTTGTCCGGCGTGGGGGCGGTCACCCGCACTGCCAGAAAAATAGCCGCCGGTTCGCTGGAGGAGCGCGTTCCCGTGCAGGGCAGGGGGGATGAAATCGATCGCTTGGCCAGCACCTTCAACGCCATGCTGGACCAGATCGGGAAACTGGTTACGGGGATCAAGGAAATCAGCGACAACGTGGCCCACGATCTGAAAAGCCCCATCACGGCCATGCGTGGAACGGCCGAAGTCGCGCTGACAACCGGTAAATCCAGGGGAGATCTGGAACGAATGGGAGCGGAGGTCATCGAATCCTGTGATCGCCTCCTCGACATGATTAACACCATGCTGACCATCTCCAAGACCGAAGCCGGTGTCGGTGATCTGCACAAAAGGGAACTGGATGTCGACGCAGTCGTGCGGGAGGCCTGCGAGCTGTTCGAACCAATGGCCGCGGACCGGCGGATCGATCTCTCCTGCGATGCGGCCTCCGGGGCGCATATCATCGGGGACGTGGCCATGATTCAGCGCATGGTCGCCAACCTCCTCGACAATGCCGTCAAATACACGCAGCCGGGAGGGCGGATAGCGCTTTCCACCGGATCGAACCGGAACGGCATGGCCGTTATCTCGATTAGGGACACCGGCGTGGGCATCCCGGAGGAAAATCTGCCCCACATATTCGACCGCTTCTTCCGCGGTGATCCCAGCCGTTCAACGTTGGGGTCCGGTCTGGGCCTGAGTCTTGTCAAGGCCGTGGCCGAAGCCCATAGCGGCAGTGTGCGGGTGAACAGCGAAGTCGCTAAAGGCAGCCATTTCGAAGTGACGCTGCCTGTTATTTCCGACTGAAGGTGAATGTTTTTGTCTTATAATTGTCTGACAACCAGATAATCAGGTTGACGGGTTGTAAATTTTATGGCAAGCAAAATCAGCAGCAGGAAGCGGGCGGTATCCAATGAAAATAGCCAATTAAACATAAGTTGAGCGTTTCAAATTTTAAGCTCGACAATCGTTCGGATTCGGTTAAAGGAAGATGTGAGCACCGCATGAACTACAAGCCCATCAAACGAAAGTCCACCGTAGAACTGGTAAGGGGTGAGATCCTCAAAAGCATTGAATCCGGACAATTGAAACCCGGCGACAAACTTCCCACTGAACATCAGTTGTGCAAGATGTTCGGTGTGGGAAGGTCGACCGTCAGGGAGGCGATCTCAAACCTGTCCATTCTGGGTTATCTGCAGAGCATCCAGGGTAAAGGCTGCTATGTCCGGGAAGGACTCGACCCGGACAGTGCCACACGCATCGCACTGCACGACATACAGAGTGCGGCCAATATTATCGACCTCATTGAAATAAGAGAGATTCTGGAATGCAATGCCGTCAGGCTGGCGGCACAGAGGGCCAATGCCGAGGATGTGGCGCGGATTCAGGAAGCCTTTACAGAAATGAAGGCCGCCGGGGAAAAGTTGAATCGTTTCACGGCGCAGGATTTTAAATTTCATATCGCCCTGGCTCGTGCTTCCGGAAACCGGATCGTCGTGGAAATGATGCGGCAAATCGTGGAAAAGGTTCATCTGGAATACATCAAATTCAGGCCGGATAGCCTGTTTCAAAGGGAGGAAGCGGTGCTGACGGCGAAGCGGATAGTTGACTTTGTGCTGCACAAGGATGCGGAAAAGGCGGCCGATGCCATGCGGGCGCATTTAAACCTGGTGACCACGGAATTAAACCGCAAACTTCCCGACATCAAGTGGATAAATAGAAGCAACTGATTCTCCCCTACGGGATTTTCGGGTTCAGCGCACCTGCGGTGTCAAATGCCATCACGTATAGACCACTATTCGGTCTTCGCTCCGACAAGAGCGAAATGACATTTTCCTTGCATCTGCGGCAAACCCGAAAATCGCTCAATTTAGGTCTCCATCGACGTTGATGTCTTCGGAGCTGTTTCGTATCGATCACGGCAACCACCATGACGAAAAGGAGGAGCATGCAAATGGAAAACAACTATGAGGAAATGACCAAGGCACTGATCGAGGGGAAAGAAGACGAGGTAAAGAAAATGACCAGGGAGGCGCTGGACAAAGGGGCCGAACCCAAGTCCATACTGGACAACGGCCTTCTGGCCGGAATGGATGTGGTCGGCAAACGGTTCAAGGCGGGGGACATGTTCATTCCCGAAGTTCTGCTGTGCGCCCGGTGCATGCACGGCGCCATGGACATCCTGAAACCGTTGCTTTCAGACGGCGATGCCCTGGGTGCGGGAACCGTGGTGATCGGAACCGTGGAGGGAGACCTGCACGACATCGGCAAGAATCTGGTAGCCATGATGTTGCAGGGAGGCGGGTTCAAGGTCGTAGACCTGGGAACGAACATTACCCCCCAGGCGTTTGTTGAAGCGGTTAAGGAGCATACCCCCCAGATCGTGGGCATGTCGGCGCTATTGACGACCACCATGCCCAAGATGGAAGAGACCATCGAGGCACTCAAGGAGGCGGGCGTCAGGGACGGGGTCAAAGTGATGGCCGGCGGTGCACCGGTAACCCAGGATTTTATAGAAAAAATCGGTGCCGACGCCTATGGGGCCAATGCCGCCGCAGCATCGGAAAAGGCCAAGCAGCTCCTTAATTGAAGGTTGGGACCACGCTTGACTCTTCGAGATTCGTCTCGACAGGCCGGAAAGCTGTGACGCACCCTCATGCAATCATAATTTAAAAGAAAGGAGCGTATCATGGGCATGACCAGCGACGAACTTTATTTTAAACCGAAGCTTCGTATACTTAGTGAAGAGCAGTTGAAAAAAATTGAAATGGCTGTTTTTGAGGTTCTTGAACACGTCGGTGTGAAAATCACCCATCCGAAAGCACTGGAGATTTTTCAGGGCGCCGGCGCCAGGGTGGAAAAGGACCGCGTGAGGATTCCGGCGTGGCTGGTGGAGGACGCCATCCGCAAGACCCCCTCCCGGCTGGTACTTGGCAATCGCAGGGGAGAACGGGCGGTGGTTCTGGAAGGGGACAAGAGCTGGTTCGGCCCCAGCATCGACTGCATTGACTACTTGGATCCCGTCACCGACGAACGCATGCGCTTTACCAGCGACCACTGCCGCATAGCCGCGACTATCGTGGACTATTGCGAGAATTTCGACTGGCTAATGACCATCGGAATGGCCGCGGATCAGCCGGCGGACATTGCCGACCGTGTCGTCGCCCGCCAGGCTCTGACCTACTGCGAGAAACCGCTGGTTGTCTGCTGCAAGGACACCAACAGCATGCGGGATATCTATGAAATGGCTCTGGCGATATGCGGCGGCAAGGAAAATTTCGACAAGGCACCCATCGTGGCGCACTATTCAGAGCCCATATCACCGCTGTTATATTACGACCCGGCCGTCGATAAAATGATCTACTCGGTTGAAAATGACATTCCACTGATCAACTTTCCCTGCGTCCAATCCAGCGGGACGGCGCCGTCCACTTTTGCGGGAGCCATTATTCAGGGAGCAGCCGAATCCATCAGCGGTGCCGTCCTGGCGCAGGCCATCAAGCCCGGTGCGCCTTTTGTATTCGGTGCTTTTGTAACTGTCATGGATATGCAAACCACGGTGTTTTCCTACGGAGCCACCGAGATGAGCATCATGGTGGGTGCTTTGGCCCAGTTGGCCCAGCATTGGCGGGTCCCGTTCTTCGGAACCGCCGGGGCGACAGATGCCAAATTTCCGGATGCGCAGGCCGCTGCCGAAGCCACCCAGCAGATCATGACCGCGGCCACCGTCGGCTCGGGCCTGGTGCATGACTGCAGCAGTTGGATCGATCACGGTTCCGTGGTATCTCCGGGCTTCATGGTACTGGTCAACGAAATCGTAGGTAATATAAAGTATTTCATGAACGGGATGCCGGTAACCGAAGACAGCATGGCGCTGGACACAATAGCGTCTGTCGGCCCGGGCGGCAACTACCTGATGGAGCAGCACACGCTGGACAACTTTCGTCAGGTTCGGTACTCCACCCTGTTCGAACGCATGATTCGGCAGGAATGGGAGGCTGGTGGCTCCAAGACCTTCGAGGATCGACTGAGAGAGCACACCGAAGCGGCCATGGCCCACAAGCCGGCGCCCCTGCCGGAGGATGTCGTCAAAGAACTGGACAGCATGCAGAAGAACTGGAAGTAAACCTCATGGTTGCAACGTCGAGGTAAACGGTCCGGCCGGCCCTGACGGCCGGCCGGACGTTCCCGGGAAAAAGCGGTGGAGATTAACCCCATGGCCGCAACGCCAGGGTAACTTTCGGTGCGGTAATTGGCTTGATCCCCTACAGCAAGGCGACATTCATCATTTTAGAGTATTTGCCATATATATGTTCGATTTCAACATTGGAGTGGCAGGTGGCGGGTTTGGGAATACGGAACGGTATTCTGGCAAACACTAGCGTGTAACCCGTCGATATTTTTTAGCGGCGAAGCCGCATGTAATAAAAGATCCCTCGTGTGAACGGGTCCCCGTCGGTTCACACGAGGGATCTTTTATTACCGTTTGGTAATCTTGCCGTCATCTTCCCGTTAACTTGGTGTGTTATGGTTCAATCAAGCTAAAGGAGCGAAATGCAACCAATTTACCAGGAGGAAATACAATGTACCGAATAAACGCACACATTCCCAAACCGTTAATTTGTATTGTAGCCGGTCTATTGCTGGCATTGGCCCCGTTCTCGGTGTCCGCCGCCACCGACACCACCACCATGGTGCCGGCCAATTTCAGCAAGTTGGCCAAAGAAGCCAAACCAAGCGTGGTCAACATCAGAACCGTCACCACCGTCAAGGGGGGCGGGCGGGTGTTCCGACACTTTTTTGGCGATCAGCACGGAAAGAATCCCTTCGAAGAGTTTTGGGGGCCTAATATGGAAAGTGGCCCGTCGAGGGACTACAAGCAGCGCAGCCTGGGGTCGGGGTTCATCATCGACAAAGAGGGGTACATCGTCACCAACAACCACGTAGTGGAAAACGCCGAACAGATCAAGGTGAAACTGGCCGACGACAAGGAGTACGATGCGACCCTGGTCGGCCGCGACGTCAATACCGACCTGGCTCTGATCAAGATATCGACCCCGAATGCATTGACCCCCATCAGGATGGGCGACTCGGAGAAGGTCGATGTGGGGGACTGGGTTGTGGCTATCGGGAGCCCCTTCGGCCTGGAGCAGACCGTTACAGCCGGTATTGTAAGCGCCAAGGGGCGTACTATCGGGTCCGGCCAGTATGACGATTTCATTCAGACGGACGCCTCCATCAACCCCGGCAACAGCGGCGGACCGCTTATCAACATGACGGGTGAAGTGGTCGGCATTAACACGGCCATCGTCGCCAGCGGCCAGGGCATCGGATTTGCCATTCCAGTCAACCTGGCCAAGGGCATTATTGTCCAGTTGAAAAAGAGCGGTGAAGTGACCCGTGGATGGCTGGGTGTAGGCATTCAGAACCTGACGCCCGAGCTGGCCAAATACTACCAACTCGACGAGGACGGTGGTGTTCTGGTTACCCAGGTGTTCAAGGGGGACCCTGCCGAAAAAGGCGGTATTCGGCCCAATGACATCATTACCGCGGTAGACGGCGAACCCGTTTCTTCGGTGAGGGCGCTGTCCGGGGTGATTGCCAACACGCGCGTCGGCAAGCGCACGGCCGTAACCTTTTTGCGGGACGGCAAGAAAAAGACGGTGTACGTGGAACTGGCCAAACGCGAAGAAGATGTTCGCAAGGTAAAATCCGAACCTGAAAAGGGCGATGATCTCGGGATAGAGCTGATGGAATTGTCGCCTGAATACGTCGGCAAGCTCGGGTTTGAAGAGGGAGAGGAAGGCGTCCTCGTGGGAGGCCTAACGCCGGGCGGAAAGGCCGAGAATGCCGAAATCAAGCGCGGCGACCTGATCAAAGAGGTCAACCACGTCAAGGTGACATCGATCAAGGAGTTCCGCCAGCAGGTCGACAAGGTCGAGTCAGGGGAGTCCCTCAACCTGCTTATCCGACGCCCGCGCAGGGGGTTTGTGGTTATAACGCTGGAAAAATGATGCATTGAAAAGATAAACGTAAATAATTCTGGCCAAGAGGACCGGGTTATACATACTGGAATAAAAAAGGGCACAAGGGAGCGGTTTCCCTTGTGCCCTTTTCACTTTGAAAAAGACAACCGGACCAGGCCATGCTTTACGAGGGGTCTTTCAGCAACGGTTGACAGGTGCAAGAATAACTACCCGTTTTAAAAGAAGGGAATGGGCTTTCCCGTTCGAAAGGCCAGCGCCTGGCAGGTGGCTATCAGCTTCTCTTTTTCTTCGAATACCTTGATATCGTAAGTGGCCGTCTTTTTGGTGCGGTTGATTTCCATGGCCTCGGCGCGCAGGCGGGTCCGCCGATCCGGACTGGCAACGTAGGTGACATTGACGTTTAAGGCCACCGCGATCGTGCCGTGGGTCTGGCTGGCGGTTTCAAAAGCCTCGTCCATCAGCGAATACACGGCGCCCCCATGGGCCCGCTGGTATAGATTGCCCATGCAAGGCGGCTCATAGGTCATCTCAACCACCGACCGGCCCGTGTCGAGTGCAACGAGTTCCATGCCGAACCGCCTGGCCAGCGGTTCCTGCTCTACGGCCCGCATGATGGCATTTTTCAGCCTTTCATCCATCCTCTTTTCCGTTTGTCAACCCATTGAAAAACACCGTGGCCCCCTCTTGCTCATCTCCGGCGGTCGAGCAGGCAGATCACCATGAACGGAAGTTCGATGACAAATTCGAGAACAAAGCCGAATATGGCCGTGAAGAGAATGACAGGCAGCTTGAAGGCCGCGAAGTAAGCCCGCGAGCGGACGATCTTATCCCTGATTTGGCGCACGCTGGTTTTCATAATGGGTTTGTTGCGTTATCTTGTTCATTGCACATAACAACCGATTATTTCCATACACCGCCTGAGATTTTTATGCAACTGCCGCTGGAATTTGTATTCGGCGCTTGAAAGGTCGGGTCACATTTGATATAAATATCGTTATAATTCCAGCGGAAAAATGAGTGAGCATCTTCATATTTTAGGTATCGACATCGGATCCGTCGCCATTGCCGTTGCCGCGGTGACCCCATTGAAAAGGATCGAGAGGACCGCCTATGGGTTTCATCACGGCAATATAAGAGAGACGCTCGCCAGCCTGCTCGCCGATTTCGATCTGTCTCTCGTCCGCTGGGTTGCCGCCACGACTTCCTCGCCGTCCAGCCTAAAAACTACCTGCCGGTACGACAACCGCATCGCGACGATCACTGCGGCCCAGGCGCTGCATAAAAAGGTTGGATCCATTCTGATCGTGGGGGGAGAAAAATTTGGATTGATCCGTTTCGATGAGAACGGCCATTACACGGGATACAAAGCCAACACCTCATGCGCTGCCGGTACCGGCAGTTTTCTGGATCAGCAGGCGGAACGACTGGGCTTGGAGGACGTTGGAGAACTGGGCGCGCTCGCATTTGCCAACACCGGCAGTGTCCCCAAAATCGCTTCGCGCTGCGCGGTATTCGCCAAGACGGATTTGGTGCATGCCCAGCAGGAGGGTTACGGCCTCTCTGAAATCTGCGACGGGCTGTGCTTCGGGCTGGCCAGGAATATTGTGGATACCCTGTTTGTGGGGCAGGAACCCATCGGGCCGGTCATTTTTTCGGGTGGCGTCTCCAGAAACAGGGCGGTGGTAAGGCATGTCAGGCATCTCGTTCAGATGGAGGTGATTCCGGAAGTCACTTACCTCGGTGCGGTGGGGGCGGCCTTCAGCCTTGCCGTTGACGGCTGCCGTTTCACGAAGATCGAGTTGAATTCGGCCATGGATCTTGTGGCCGAGGGCGGGCAAAGCAAAAAATACTATTTCGACCCTCTCGAATTGAAACTATCCGATTACCCCGACTTTGACAGCCTGGAGCGCTACGATTACCACCCGTCGGGATCTTCATTTGCGCAGGACGTGGAAGTGGACGTTTACCGGGATTTTTTACCGTTCGCCGATCAAGGGGACCGCTGCAAAGCCTACCTGGGAATCGACATAGGCTCTACCAGCACGAAGGCCGTGATCTTGAGCCCGTCAAAAAGTGTGCTGGCGGGATTTTACACCAGGACGGGAGGTCGCCCGGTTGTGGCCGTGCAGAATCTGCTGGCCGCCATCGAGGAAGTGGTGATCGGCAAAGGGGTGGACCTGCACATAAGCGGTGCGGGGACAACGGGGTCGGGACGCAAATTTGTGGGCGGGATTGTCGGTGCCGATCTGATCGTCGACGAGATAACGGCCCACGCGCGTGCCGCCGTTGAAATCAACCCCGAAGTGGACACCATTCTCGAAATCGGGGGCCAGGACAGCAAATTCACTACCCTGAAAGACGGCAGCGTCACGTTTTCCATTATGAACAGGGTCTGTGCCGCAGGCACGGGGAGCTTTATCGAAGAGCAGGCCCAGAAACTCGACTGCCCGCTGACATCTTATGCAGAGCGGACGGAAGGACAGAGGTCACCGATCACCAGCGATCGATGCACCGTTTTCATGGAAAGGGACGTCAACTACTATCTTTCCGAGGGCTACACCAAGAACGAGATGCTGGCCTCGGTGCTGCATGCCATCCGGGAAAATTATCTCACCAAAGTCGCCGTGGAAAGCAGCATCGGGCAGACGATTCTGTTCCAGGGTGCCACGGCCAAAAACAGGGCCCTGGTAGCAGCGTTCGAGCAACGTCTCGAAAAACCGATCCACGTGTCTCGCTACTGCCATCTCGCCGGTGCCATGGGCGTGGCCTTGAAGCTTGCGGACAGAAGCTATGAGGGCAGCGAATTCAAAGGCCTCGATCTACACCGCAAGACGATTCCCATCAGATCGGAAGTCTGTGAGCTTTGCACGAACCACTGCAAGATTACCGCCGCCCACATAGATGGACGGACAGCGGCCTACGGTTTTTTATGCGGCCGGGATTACGATACGCGTAAATTCGTGGACAACAACACTTCGGGATTCGATTTGCTGACAGCGAGAAAAAAAGTCCTGAGGCTTCCGGAACAGGCGAAGCCGGATCCCGGGCTGAAGCGGGAAACCGTCACCGTGGGATTGCCGGCCGTGCTGCACATGGCCGACGATATGGCGTTTTGGAAATACTTTTTCGGCCGCTTGGGTATTGACACCATTACCAGTGAAACCTATGCCCACGGGGTCAAGGAAGGCAAGCATATAGCCGGTGCGGAATTTTGCGCCCCCATGGCGGCGATGCACGGGCACGTCAGCTATCTCAGGGAACGTGCGGACCGTGTCTTTCTACCCTTTTATCTGGATCACCACCCTCCCAGGGACGGCAATCGCCGGCAGTACTGCTACTATACCCAGTTCGCGCCGTCCCTGGCCAGCTTTGCCAAGGGGAGCGTTGCGGACCGGACGGACCAATGGCTGCTGACACCTCTGATTCGATACCTTTACAACCGTTTTCATGCGCGTGTCCAGCTGTACAGGATGCTGAAGTCCTTTGCCAGAGAGAGAATCGGATTTGCCAGAGTCTCTGCAGCCTATGAAGAAGCCCTCCAGTTTAAAAAACAGGCACAAGAGGCGCTGCGGCGGCTTTACAGGGATGAGACCCGGGAAAAGGGCCGGCTGCACGTCGTGCTCCTGGGAAGGCCCTACACCGTACTGCAAAAATGCATGAACAAGGGGATCCCGAACATTCTGGCTTCGATGGGTATCAAAACTTTCTATCAGGACATGCTAACGGTGACGGAGGAAACCAAAACCCTCATCGCGCCGCTTTTAAAAGAACTGCACTGGCATTACGCCGTTGAGGTGGTGAAAGCCGCCGCCTGCGTGGCCGCATCACCGGACGCCTACCCGGTTCTAGTGACCTCTTTCAAATGCACGCCGGACGCCTTTGTCGTCGAGTATTTCAAGCAGATCATGGAACGCGCGGAAAAACCATACCTCGTTCTTCAATTGGATGAACACGATTCGAATGTCGGTTACGAGACGCGCATCGAAGCGGCCATACGTTCTTTTAGAAACCACCATGCCGGAGGACGCAAAACGCCGGGTGCGGCAGTTTTTAACGCGCGTGTACGGACCAAAAGATCCCTGGACGGCAAGACGCTGATTATGCCCAATTGGGGCGATATTTCCCAGAGACTCGTGGTGGCAAACCTGAGGCGTGAGGGAATCGACGCACGCCTGCTGGAAGAACACCAGACAAGTATTCAAAGAAGCCTGCGCTACAACACGGGGCAATGCATCCCGCTGAACATTATCGGGCAGGAGTTTATCGATTACGTCGAACGACATGATCTCGACCCTTCGCGTTGCGCGCTCTGGATGATCCGTTCGGCCATTCCATGCAACCTGAAGTTGTTTCCCTTTCACATCGAATATCTGTTCAAAACCTACGGCGGGGGATTCGAGCAGGCCGAGGTTTACCCCGGCACCATGTCGTTTGCAGACATATCAAAAGGACTACCCATCGCCACTTATTTTGCCTATATGTTTGGAGGCATGGTTAAAAAATTGGGATGTGCTGTCCGCCCTTATGAGTTGAATCCGGGGGAAACCGACGCCGTCATCGAAGAGAGTTTGTGCATCCTGGAAGACGCTTTTCTGGGCAACCGGAGGAAGGAATCCGCCGTGATCCAGGTGGTGGACATGTTCCGGAGCATCGCACGGGGCGATCGCGCCGCCGTTGACTGTACCCGTCCCAAGGTCGCAATTTTCGGTGACCTCTATGCGCGTGACAACGAGCTGTTCAATCAAGGGTTGGTCCATCAGATCGAAGGCTTGGGGGGGGAGGTAGTGACGACGCCTTACAGTTCCCTGGTGAAAATGATTGCCAAACCCTACCTGCGTAAATGGTTTGTCGAGGGGAATTACCTGGAGGTACTCTCTTCCAAGGCGGTGATCACGGCGGCCACCCACATGGAAAAAAAGTACTACAAACATTTTCAGAAAGTGCTGCAGGAAACCGAGCCGGCCTACGACGATGATCCCGCACGCATTCTGGCGCAGTACAACATCCGCATCGAGAATACGGGCGAGTCCATGGAAAATATTCTGAAGATTCACTACGTGCTCAAGCAACACCCCGACGTGGCCCTGTTTGTCCAGGCCAGTCCGGCATTCTGCTGCCCATCTCTGGTCACGGAGGCCATGGCCAAGGATATTGAAAGGCAAACAGGGGTGCCGGTTGTTTCCATTACCTATGACGGGACAGGCGGCGAAAAGAACGAGCCCATTATTCCGTACCTCAACTATCTGAAAAAAGCCGCAGCTTCAGCAGAAAAAATGAAAACGTGCAGGCGCGCGGAGGAAAAAAATTCCCTCTCAGCCGGCGCTGCGGTCGATTTCGCCGAAGGGTGAACCGCTTCAGCGGGCGCATGCCCCTTACGCCTGCTCAAGGGGTCGGCAGGTGAATGTCGCGCCATGCAAAAACTCCGGTGCTTGACACAAGCGGATCATAGATATAATGTGATATGACGATGGCCATGAACCGGGCGTAATTCAATGTTCACCTTTAACCAGAAGAAGGAGGTTTTATGACAAAAGCGGAAATGATCGAAAAGATTGCAAAGGATGCAGGGGTCTCAAAGGCGGCGGCGGCCAAGGCATACGATTCATTCCTTGACGGCATCAAGGGGGGGCTCAAGACACGCGGCAGCAAGGTAACGATTGTAGGTTTTGGAACGTTCAAAAAGATTTATCGAAAAACCCGCAAGGGCCGCAATCCTCAGACAGGTGAACAGATCAAAATCAAGGGCAGAAATGCGATAACATTCAAGGCCAGCAAAAATTTAGTTTAGCATTCCCGTAAAAGACAATTAAAGGGCAGGGCGAATCTGTGTTGACATCGGCCCTGCCCTTTTTTATTCCAGTATTTAAGACTTGGTCCTGCGGGTCAGGTTAGAGCCAGAAATTAGGCTTGGCCATAAACACATACGCTGGAATACTGGAGTGTTGACGTATTGGAATATTGGTTTCTATGGCAGTCGTGCTATGGCCTTAAAAAAAAACATCCGCTACAAAATTGATAAAAATGTTGTAATCGTTTATACACTTGCGGCAGGGATGTGAAAACCAGTCGCCGTAAAAGACAGTTACCTAAACCTAGGTTGAGCGTTTCAAATTTTGGAGTCGTCTTTTGAATTTGCCTGAAAAGGACCAGTCATGAAGATCGCGCCGGATGCCATGCAGGTGGACATTGGCGGCGTCCTGCTGAACAATCCGGTGATGACGGCCTCCGGCACATTCGGCTATGCCGGGGAATTCGCTGATCTTGTGGACCTGGACCGTTTGGGCGGCATCATCGTCAAAGGGCTGTCCCTCGAGCCTTCCAGAGGAAACCCGCCGCCGCGCATCGTCGAAACCACCGGTGGAATGCTGAATGCCATTGGCCTGGAGAATGTGGGCGTGCAGGCTTTCATTGCCGAAAAACTGCCGCTTCTCAGGAAGCTGCCGGTGCCGGTATTCGCCAACATCTACGGGACGTCCGTGGAAGCGTATGCGGAACTGGCGCTCCGGTTGGAAAGCGCAGAAGGTGTCGCCGGTGTCGAGATCAATATTTCCTGTCCGAACGTCAAAGCCGGGGGCATCGCCTTCGGTTCCGACAGCCGGTCGGCTCATCGCGTGGTTCGGGCGGTCAGGGATAACACGAAACGCCACGTGATGGTGAAATTGTCGCCCAATGTCACCGACATCGTCGCAATCGCCCGCAGTGTCGAGTCGGCGGGCGCCGATTCGATTTCGTTGATCAACACCATTACGGGGATGGCCGTTGACGCCTGTACGAGACGGCCGGTGCTGGCCAATATCACCGGCGGACTTTCCGGCCCGGCCATCAAACCCGTCGCCCTCAGGATGGTGTGGCAGGTGGCCGGCCAGGTGGGCATCCCGGTCATCGGCGTGGGCGGCATCATGAATGCCCGGGACGCCGTGGAGTTTTTAATTGCCGGAGCCAGCGCCGTGCAGGTGGGCACGGCCAATTTCATCAATCCACGGGCTACCCAGGACATTGTCGAAGGTCTGGAAGATTTCCTGCAGGAAAACGGCATCGGCAGGATTGTGGATCTGATCGGGTCCCTTAGAATCGACTGAAATACAAAGCTGCGTTGAGATCAGGACAGGTATATGTCAACAGCTCTCGATTAGCAGGCGTATTTGCAATAGCGATCCTTATGGAATCATTAAAAATCGAAATAGCGGATTGCCCACGAAAGATTGGGCTCGGAGTAAACCGCAACGTGTCAGCTAACCTATCGTAGGAGAAAGGAAAATCCCATGAAGAAGATGATCTTTGTTGTTGCCTGCACCCTGTTTTTGTTGACTGGATATGCAGTGGCGGAAGAGGGCGACGCTATCCTGGGCCACTGGTATACCGACCCCGAAAAAAAGGACGCCGTCGTGGAGATCTATAAGGACAAAGACGTCTACAGCGGCAAAATCGTGTGGCTTAAAAATCCGAAAAATGACGACGGCACCGTCAAGGTCGACAAGGAAAACCCGGATGAGGCCAGGCGCAGCGATCCCCTCGTGGGCCTGAATCTGGTGAAAGGCTTTACCTACAAGGGGTACAGCAAGTGGGCGGGGGGAACCATCTATGATCCCAACAACGGCAAGACCTACAAGTGCAAAATGAAGCTGAAAGACGACGAACTCAAGGTCAGGGGATACATCGGCGTATCGCTGCTGGGGCGAACCACGATCTGGGTGCGGAAGTGACGCGGATGACCTATCGGTATTATTTTTCGGCAATCGTTGTGCCTTATTTCGGGTTATAGACCCGAAAAAAATAAAACCAAACACGAAAGCACGAAAGCACGAAAATTTTCATGGTCTTTTTCGTGTTTTTGGGCTTTCGTGTTTTCGTGATGGCTGAGCTTTATCTTTTCCGGTTTATCCGGGTTGGGCAGGAGAAAGGAAAACTGCCCGCAGGCGTTGCAGCCAGGCGCGCGATTTTATGAGTAGCAGGAACCTGGCCAGGACGTTGAAGGCCGCTTTCACATCCTCGATCTCTTGTTTCATAGCCGTGGCATCGCTGCAGAAGGTGCAGATGCACATTTCGGGCTTGGCGTTGGATGAAAAAAGACACGGACCCACGCCATTTTCAAGAAACAGGCAGTCTGCCGAATAGATGCTCTCTTTCTCGAGGCAGGCGTGCATGGTTTCCTTCAAATGCCTTTCCACGGTCAGAAGAAATACAAAGTCCTTCACACCGATAAGTTGATCCAAATGAATATTGCGGCAGCACATTCCCCCGCAGTTGAGCATGCAATGCTCTATAGCCGATGCGGCAGCGGCATTCAGCCGTTCCTCTGCATGCCGGATACGGTCACAGACGGCCTTTAGATGGCTGGACTCTCCGGCCGACATGCTTTGTATAATTCTTTTGGCTCTGTGAAAATCGTAATGGAGACTCAAACCTTACCTGTATACAACCCATCATAGTCCAGGGTGCACAAGGGCGTGCCCTCGGAATGCACCCCGGCGTCGACGACTTCTCCGAAAAAGAGGGTGTGGTTGCCGGGAGTGTGGCGCGCCTTTACCTCGAGTTCGAACCAGGCCGGGCAGTCTGTCAGAACGGGAGCTCCGGTTTTTCCATAATGCCAGGGAGTGCCCGAGAATTTTTTACCGGGGTCCGGCCCCTTGAACCGTTGCAGCATCGCCTTTTGCGAGCGGTCCAGTACGTGCAGTGCGAAGAAACCGCTTTTTTCGATCAGTCCGTGGGAATAGCGGTTGGGATGCACGGCCGCCATGATCATGGGCGGGTCGTAAGACACCTGGGCGACCCATGAGGCGATCATGCCGTTGATGATCTCATCTACACGGGCTGTCAGCACATATATGCCGTAGGTCATGCGACCGAACGCCTCGAGCCATCTCTTTTTCATTCTCCAACTCCTTCATGATATTTTTTTGGAACGACAGGATCGATTATTTTTACATCGATGGTGTTCTCCAGGGCTTTTGGCAGAAAAATGGATATTTCGTGGGTCAATTCGGTGAAATACCCTTTTTTTACCACAGTGAGACGGGCTTCCACTATCCCGTCTTCTGGCTTTTTGACGTGACTCACGAGGCGGTGGGAGGCCCCCGGCCAGGCAAACCCCTTGGCTTCCAATACGATTGCGGGCAGGCGGTTGTCGGTGAAGCGGACATCGACTTTTTCCGGGTGAACATCGGTGCTCAGGACAATCTGTCTGACCGACGGCGGCAGAACCAGCTGTAACCGGTGGTCTTCATAAAACGGTTGGTGCAGTAAAAATCCCACCGTCAGCAATATGGCTGCCGCAATCGCTACGGCCGGCAGCCACTTCCCCGCGCGTCCGGCACGACGACGCGGCCGCAGTGCCGCATGGGCGTCGGGCATCGGGATGAACGTGTCCAGCAGCAGGATCACACCGGCAACTACCGTGAATGACCAGAGGACATCGGTCGGGAAATGGGCCCCCTGAACAACACGGGCGAAGCCCAGTGCCGTTCCCATCAGCACGCCGGCGGCCGTTCCGGTGACGGCTAATTTGGGATACTGCCTGCGCAGCACGAGAAGGGAGCAGAAGATGAATCCCATCGAGCAGTGGCCGCAGGGAAAGGATTCGCCCTTTTGGGGGATGCCGGGCTGGTACACATGCCGGTACTCCCAGTTCCCGCCGAACGTATCGACGTGCCTTGGACGCGGCCTTCCCCAGTAGTTTTTGAGCACACCGTTGACAATGAGCCCCGGGCCGATGACGGTTGCCAAAAAAATGACCAGGCAGGCGCGACGGAGCTGACGTTTTCGGGGCTTACCCGCGACGATGAACCATGTTCCCAGGGCGGAGAAGGCCAGCAGCAGTCCGGGAATCTCACCGTATTGGTAAAGCCATTTCCACGGTATCCGGTTTTTCAGGTGCCAGCCGTTGTCGGGAGAGTAAAACACACCGGAGAGCTTCCGGTCGAGGTCCCAGTGGACGGCAACCCAGCTCAGCAGGACGGCGATCAGCACCAGCGCCGCTAAGGCGAGCAGGTTGTTGATGATTCTGTGGCTGTTTGATGAACCCAAGGCTTGACCCTAATCGCGCTCACATTCCCCGCGACCTGTCGCGCGCCAAGCAGCATTCGTCCTGCGGGGCTAAGGGAAAATGCACGCGAATCAAAAGAATGTCCAGTCGGTGAAAATTCCCCGCCGCCCCTCCAGGTCAGGTGGCATCCTTTCCTGTAAGAGGCAGCGGGGGGCTCTAATCCCTGCCAATATAGAATGGTTGCCAGAAAAATGTTCTGAAAATATCGGGGACGGCTTCTATTTCAAGTTTCAATCGGAACATACCTATGGCAATGGGTATAACATATTCAAATGAAGCCACCGTATGGGTTTTGCCCCGGCTTGTCAATGCTCCTTTAGAGCGACTGGGCCGCTGTTACCGGATTTTCCTTGAGGTATTCCAGGCGGTTCAAACCGTTGATATAGGCCTTGGCACTGGCGGTAATGATGTCCGGGTCCGACCCCCTGCCAAGGGCCACGAGTCCGTTTTCCCGCAGGCGTACGGTCACTTCACCCTGGGCGTCCGTTCCCCCGGTCAACGCGCTGATCGAAAAACGCAGCAGCTCGGAAGAGGTGCCGGTGAGTTTGGCGATGGTGTTGAAGGCGGAGTCCACCGGCCCGTTCCCATATCCGGCGCCCCTTACCGAACGGCCGTTGATGGAGAGCTGCACACTTGCCATGGGCATCACCGTGGTGCCGCTGGTAACGTTCATGTACTCCAGGGTGAAGATTTCACGAGTGCGAAGAATTTCTTCGGTCACCAGGGCTTCCAGGTCTTCATCCATGACGTGCTTTTTCTTGTCGGCCAGGTCTTTGAATCTTCTGAAGACCTTGTTCAACTCCTCATCGGAAAGATCGTAGCCGATTTCCTTCAGGTGGGCGTACAGCGCATGGCGTCCGGAGTGTTTGCCCAGCACCAGGCTGTTGCTGCTGAGACCGATGGCTTCCGGCACCATGATTTCGTAGGTCATTGGGTTTTTAAGCATGCCGTCCTGGTGAATGCCCGCTTCATGGGAGAAGGCATTGGCTCCCACGACGGCTTTGTTGGGTTGCACCATGATGCCGGTAATCATGCTCACTAGGCGGCTGGTGGGATAGATCAGCCTGGTATTGATACGGGTGTCCAGGGTAAACCAGTTGGGCCGGGTCCGCGTGGCCATCACGACCTCCTCGAGTGAGGTGTTCCCGGCCCTTTCGCCGATGCCGTTGATGGTCACTTCGGCCTGACGGGCGCCGGCATCGATGGCGGCCAGGGTGTTGGCGGTTGCCAGGCCCAGGTCGTTGTGGCAGTGAACGCTGAGGGTGGCCCGGTCTATGTTGGGCGTGTGTTGTTTCACATATTTCACCAATTCGGCGAACTCGTGTGGGATGGCGTACCCAACGGTGTCCGGCAGGTTTACGACGGTGGCCCCGGCGTCTATGGCCGCTTCGAACACGCGGCATACGAAGTCGCGGTCGCTGCGGGACCCGTCCTCGGCTGAAAATTCAACTTCATCGGTCAGTGTTTTGGCGAAGGACACGGCGTTGACGGCTTCTTGCAACACTTCGTCACGGCTCATCTTGAGCTTGTACTCCATATGGATGTCCGAGGTGGCGATGAAGGTGTGGATTTTGGGTCGGACCGCATGTTTGATGGCGTTCCAGGCCCGTTCGATGTCGCTGACCGAGGTCCGCGACAAGGCGGCGATTTCCGTTTTTTTCAGTTTCCCGGCGATTCTCGAGACAGCCTCGAAATCGCCTTCCGAAGCGGCGGGGAAGCCGGCTTCGATGGTGTCGACACCCAGCTTCTCAAGCTGGGTGGCCAGGCGCAATTTCTCGGCGGTGTTCATGCTGGCTCCCGGCGACTGCTCGCCGTCTCTCAATGTCGTGTCAAAGATTCTTATATATTGGGTCATTGTGTTGGCTCCTGTAGGTGTTGAGATCTCATGGAAAAGGTTCATAGCCGTGCGTTTCAAATGTATTGAACGGCGAGCATCCACCGCAGGGCTGAAGGACAGCAACCTGCGGCGTAGTTCCCTCCATAGGCGCGACGATTGTCAATGCATGTGAACGTCATGGCTTTTTCTCCTGTTCGATCGCGTGTGACAGCTTGTACTGGAAGCTGTCCGCCAGGGCCTGCCAGCTTGCTTCGATGATATCTTCGGAAACACCGATCGTGCTCCAGAGGTCTTCCCGGTCGCGGGATTCGATGAGAACCCTCACTTTGGCGGCCGTACCGACGCGGCCGTCGATGACTCGCACCTTGAAGTCCACCAGACGCATGGTATCCAGGTCTGGATAGAATCGGTCCAATGCTTTTCTGAGCGCGTTGTCGAGGGCGCTCACCGGTCCAAAGCCTTCGGCGGCGGTGATTTCGTTGCGGCCGTCAACAGAGATTTTAATGGTGGCGTGGGCCGTGCAGGGTTGATCCTTGTCTTTTTCAATGGTCACCCGGAACGATTCCAAATCGAACAGAGGTTTGAACTGACGCGTCAGCTTCTGGGTCAGAATTTTAAAAGATCCGTCGGCTACGTCGAATTGATAGCCCTCCTGTTCCAGGTCCTTGACCTTGCTCACAATTTGACGGCTGTCGAATCCGTTGCCCCCCAATTTCATGCCGAGTTCCATAGCCTTGTACTCGATGTTGCTTTTGCCGGACATGTCCGAGACCAGCACCCGGCGGCTGTTGCCGACGATTTCCGGATCCATGTGCTCGTACGCATCGGGATTTTTCATGATGGCGTTGACATGAATGCCGCCTTTATGGGCAAAGGCGCTCTTTCCTACGAAAGGGCGTGAATTCAACGGGACAATGTTGGCTGTTTCGCTTACGGCCCGGGAAACGGTAATCAGTTTCTTGAGGTTTTCAGGCGGCAAACAGGGGAGGTCCATTTTGGAACAGATAACCGGGATGACGGCTGTCAGGTCGGCGTTGCCGCAGCGCTCCCCATATCCATTGATGGTCCCATGAACCATGGAGGCGCCGCAGCGTACGGCCGCCACGGTGTTGGCCAGTGCCATGCCGCAGTCGTTGTGGGTGTGGATGCCGAACCTGATACGTGGTTTTTTCCGAGCCCCCTTGTACATTTCGTCGAGCCGCAGTTTCACGTCCGCGAAAATGGCATCAATTTCAAAGGGGAGGGTGCCGCCGTTGGTATCACACAGGACCACGAATGCTGCACCGCCTTCGAGGGCCGCCGCTAGGGTCTCGACGGCGTATGCCGCGTTCGCCTTGTACCCGTCGAAAAAGTGCTCGGCATCATAAATGACCTCTCTGCCGGCGCTTTTGAGATAGGCGATCGAATCCTGAATCATACACAGATTTTCGGCCGGGGTGTTGTTCATGATCTGCTCGATGTGCAGGTCCCAGGTTTTGCCGAAAATAGTCACCGCAGCTGTTTCGCTGTCCAGCAGAGCTTTGAGATTGGCATCCTCCTCGGGCTTCAGGCCCTGTTTGCGGGTGGCGCCGAACGCGGCCAGACGGGCATGTTGGAATTTCTCTTTTTTTGCCAGCTCAAAAAATTGGGCGTCCCTGGGATTGGAACCGGGCCAGCCGCCTTCGATGTAGTGGACGCCGAGATCGTCGAGCCGGCGGGCGATTTTGAGCTTTTCCTCGGCCGAAAAATTGATGTTCTCTCCCTGGGTGCCGTCCCTGAGCGTCGTGTCATATACCAGGATTGGGTCCATGATGCCTTTCCTTTGCTAACGGTTCTCCCTTATTTGCGGTTTTCCGGGCGCAAGGCCCTTACTGCCGCGCCTGTTTTCCACATTTCCGAATTTTTAATGGTCTCCAGTTCCATCTGGAGCTTTTCCCTGTAGTCGGGCTGGCTGTTTTTTTCCAGTGTCCGGCGGGTCTCCTGACCGGACACCACGCTTTTATAAAGCTCGTCGAACACGGGTAAAACGGCGTCGCGGAATCTGGGGGACCAGTCCAGCGCGCCACGCTGGGCGGTGGTGCTGCAGTTGGCCATCATCCAGTCCATGCCATTCTCCGCCACCAGGCGGATGAGACTCTGGGTCAATTCCTCCACGGTTTCGTTGAAGGCTTCACTGGGGCTGTGGCCGTTTTTTCGCAGCGTGGCGTACTGGGCTTCCATCACGCCGGCCAGGCATCCGATGAGCACGCCGCGTTCTCCGGTGAGATCGCTGTAGACCTCTTTCTCAAAAGAGGTGGGAAACAGATAGCCCGATCCAATGGCGATACCTGCGGCCAGGGCCCTCTCCCTTGCCCGCCCCGTATAGTCCTGGTGAACGGCAAAGCTGGAGTTGATGCCGCTGCCGTCCAGGAAGTTCATGCGCACGCTTCTTCCGGACCCCTTCGGCGCCACGAGGATGACATCGATATTTTCAGGCGGGATGATGTTGGTCTGGTCCGTGTAAACGATGCCGAACCCGTGTGAGAAATAGAGGGCGTCGCCGGCATTCAGGCCGGCCTTGACGGCCGGCCAGGTCTCCACCTGACCGGCGTCGGACAACAGAAACTGAACAAGCGTGCCTCTTCCGGCGGCTTCCTCGATGGGAAACAGCGTCTTGCCCGGTACGAACCCGTCCTCCACGGCGCGTTCCCAGGAACGCCCGCCTTCCCGCTGGCCAACGATCACCTGCAGGCCGTTGTCGCGCATGTTGAGGGCCTGCCCCGGGCCTTGAACGCCATAGCCCAGAATGGCTATGGTTTCGTCCTGCAGCACTTCGCGTGCTTTTTCCAGGGTAAACTCCTGTGAGGTGATGACCTCCTCCTTTGTTCCTCCAAAATCGATAAGTGCCATGAAATACTCCTTTAAAAGTTTGGTTGCATTCAGCTCAACGTAAAAAGGCAATTGCTTCCACGGGATATGCCCGATGGTGCGTAAGGGCGTTGATTTTTTAGTTCGGTTCCCGGAACAGTGCCACTGACCCCGTGCGCGCGATCTTCTTGATGCCCATGGGTTTCAAGAGGTTGATCAGGGCACTGAGCTTGTCGCTGCTGCCGGACACTTCGATAATGTAGTGTTCCAGGCCGATGTCCACTACCTTGCAGCGGAAGATGTCTACAATCCTCAGTATTTCCGCCCGATTTTCCGGTTTGGTCCGGACGCATATCAGGGCCATCTCCCGGTGAACCGCTTCCTTGCCGGAGAGATCGCGCAGCTTGATCACGTTGATCAGCTTTCTCAGCTGTTTTTCTATCTGCTCGATGGCCGGCAGATTGGCTTTGGTCACCAGGGTTATACGCGACACCAGGGGATCGATGGTGGGCGCCACGCAAAGGCTTTCGATGTTGTATCCCCTTCCGCTGAAAAGGCCCACGACCCTCGAAAGGACCCCGGGCTGGTTGTCGACGAGCATGGTCAGTATGTGCTTTTCCTCATTCATTATTCGAACCTCATGCCCTTCCGGCTTGATGAATTTTCTTAGCAGCAATGAGGCGTCATTGCTGCCATGCATTGTTTGAAAATAGCGGCGAAGCCGCGTTCGGTAATGGGCCAAGGGCGGATCGTCCGAACGATCCGCCCTTGGTCCATTATACGAGCAGCATTTCGGAAATGGGCGCGCCGGCCGGGACCATGGGGTAGACGCACTCCTCGGATTCCACCCTGAAGTCCATGATGACCGGGCCTTCGGCTGCAAGACCTCGGGCGAGGACCGCTTCCACCTCTGCCGGTTTTTCGGCTCTCAGACCGATGGCGCCGTAAGCTTCGGCCAGCTTCACGAAATCGGGCGCGCAGTCCATACAGGTGGCGGCATACCGCCGGCCGTAAAAAAGCTCCTGCCATTGCCGCACCATTCCGAGATAACCGTTGTTTAAAACGACGACTTTGACGGGCAGCTTGTACTGGACGGCGGTGGCCATTTCCTGAATGTTCATCTGGATGCTTCCGTCTCCGGCAATGTCGACCACGGTTCTTTCCGGATGCGCTATCTGCGCGCCGATGGCCGCAGGGAGCCCGAACCCCATACAGCCCAGGCCGCCTGACGTAATAAAATTGTTGGGGCGGTCGAAGTGATAGTACTGGGCCGCCCACATCTGATTTTGGCCGACTTCCGTTGTGATGATGGCTCGGCCTTCGGTCAGTTCGAAGAGTGTCTCAACCACGAACTGCGGTTTGATGACATCCTTTTGATCATAGTCCAGGGGATTGCTCTTTTTCCAATCGGCGATCTGGTTTATCCAGTCCGCTTTTTTTTCCGCCTGGGCACGCGTGTCCAGGTCGGACAAAAGTTCGTTCAGCCGGGACAGCGATTTTTTGCAGTCGCCGACGACGGGGATGTTGACGGCGATGTTTTTGCGGATGGACGTGGGGTCGATGTCTATGTGGACAATTTTTGCCTGGGCGGCAAAATCGTCTGTTTTACCGGTGACGCGATCGTCGAAACGTACGCCGACGCCGATTAGGAGATCGCAGAAGCTGACGGACATGTTGGCCCGGTAAGTGCCGTGCATGCCAAGCATGCCCAGCCACAAGGGATCGGTGCCCGGAAAACTGCCCAGCCCCATCAGGGAGCCCGTGACCGGTATGCCGGTGTTGCGGGCCAACGCGGTCAATTCTTCCGAAGCACCGGACAAGATGACGCCTCCGCCGGTGAAGATAACCGGTTTTTCGGCTTTCCGCACCAGGTCGGCCACCTTTTTCAACTGCTTCATGTTGGGGTGATAGGTCGGGTTGTAGGACCTCATGCGCACCCCGGGAACGGATTTATAGGTGGTTTTGGCGCTAACGACGTTTTTGGGGATATCCACCAGGACCGGACCGGGTCTGCCGGTTCTTGCCAGGTAAAAGGCTTCCCGCATGACCCTGGCGAGATCGGCGACATCGTTAACCAGGTAGTTGTGCTTGGTGCACGGTCTGGTGATGCCCACGATGTCCACCTCTTGGAAGGCATCGTTCCCAATCAGTTGGGTGGGTACCTGCCCGGTGATGACGACCAGGGGGATGGAATCGGCATAGGCCGAGGCAATGCCCGTAACCGTGTTGGTGGCACCTGGCCCCGAGGTTACCAGGCAGACGCCGACATTGCCGCTTGCCCTGGCGTAGCCGTCGGCTGCATGCACCGCCCCCTGCTCGTGCCTGACGAGGATGTGCTGAATGTCCGTTTTAACGAGTTCATCGTACATCTCGATGACCGCCCCCCCGGGAAAACCGAAAATAACCTCCACAGCTTCCTCCACCAGGGTCCGCATCAGAATTTGGCCGCCTGTTAATTCCATGATTTCTTCCTTATCCTTATTGAGCATCAAAAAAAAATCCGTTGCCGGCTTTTCAGGGCTGGCAACGGATTTTTTCGTTTTCTCGGTTATTATGTTAAGCCATTAACCACCCTGATCCTCGGCGCGGCCGATAAGGCCGGCGACGAGGCTGATAATGTTGATAAGGATGATGTTAATAAGGCTGTTTTGCATAATTTTTTTTTGATTCCTGTATGTCCGGGCACTATTGACAGGTAATGCCCTGCATGTCAAGTATTTTTTATGCCCCATACGGGGAGGTGGGGAAAACCACCCACCTTCAGGCGAAAACGTCCGATCAACCCAGAGCATGGGGTAGGCTCAGAGACTTAGACATCCTTGCGGTAGCCGCAGTCCTTTTGTCGGCAGACGTAAAAGGTCCCTTCCTTCTTGGTGGTTTTTTCCACCAGAAAGGGGGCGCCGCATACCGGGCATTTTTCATCGACAGGCTTGTCCCAGATGGCGAAGGTGCACTCGGGAAACATGCTGCAGCCGTAGAAAATCTTGCCTCTCTTGGATTGCTTTTCCACCAGGCGGCCCTGGCAGTCCGGCTCCGGACAGTCCACGCCGGTTTCCTTCCCGGGGGCAATGGCATTTACCGAGTAGGTATTCTTGCATTCCGGAAATCCACTGCAGGCCAGGAATTTACCGTAACGGCCCTGCTTGATGACCATGGGACGGCCGCATTTTTCACAAATTTTATCGGAGGCCTCATCTTCAGCGACTTCGATTGGCTGAATTCTGCCCTTTTCATCCCTCAAGTAGTCCCGGGAATACCGGCACTCCGGGTACCCGCTGCAGGCCAGAAAGTGACCGTTCCTACCGACTTTCAGGTTGAGCTCCTTGCCGCATTCAGGGCAATTCTGTCCGGTGGGCAGTCCGACGCCTTTGAGGCTGGGCATGGCTTCCTTGGCTTTTTCCAGGTCGTTCCGAAACTTGTCGTAGTACTGCTGCAGGATTTCCTGGGCGTTCATCTCGGCCGATTCTATCTGGTCCAGGTTGTCTTCCATACTGGCGGTGAAGTCGACATTGAACAGGTCCGCGAAACTGTCCACCAGAAGATCGTTGACCAGAAAGCCCAGCTCACTGGGCTGGAAATAGCGTTTGATCAGGTCCACATATCCTTTCTGGCGGATGGTTGCCAGAATTGCCGTGTAGGTGCTGGGGCGGCCGATGCCGTTTTCCTCCAGTTCCTTCACCAGCGAGGCCTCGGAGAAGCGGGGCGGCGGCTTGGTGAAGTGTTGTTTGGGATCCAGTTTGTCGAGGGTCAGCCGGTCGCCCTCGGATATTGCGGGCAGCTGCACTTTTTGCTGCTGGCTGTCTTTTTCCATTTGGTCGGTTGTGGAAAGATAGAGCGTCATGAATCCCGGGAATTTGATGGTGGAGCCGGTTGTGGAAAAGCGATAATCACCGGCGGCGACCAACAGGGTGCTCTGGTCGATGAGGGCCGGCTGCATCTGGGAGGCAACAAAGCGGTTCCATATGAGCCGGTACAGGCTAAACTGATCTTTCGTCAAAAAGGGAGCAACCTTTTCAGGGGTAAGCGCCACAGAAGTGGGCCGGATGGCTTCGTGAGCGTCCTGCGCTTTTTTACGGTTTTTAAAAAAACGGGGTTTGCCCGGGCAATATTCCGGGCCAAAACGTTCTCTGATCAGCTGCAGCGCTTCCCGGGCGGCTTCATCGGCGATGCGCGTCGAATCCGTACGCATGTAGGTGATCAACCCCACGGGTTCCCCTGCATTCAAATCGATGCCCTCGTAAAGCTGTTGCGCCAGCATCATGGTTTTTTTTGCGGAAAAGCGCAGCCTTTGGATCGATTCCTGCTGCAGTTTACTGGTAATGAAGGGCGGCTGCGGATTTCTTTTCTGGGTGCGCTTGACGATCTTTTCAACAACATAATCCGCTTGATCTAAATCCCGGATGATTTCCCGGGCTTCCTCCTGGTTGGAGATGCTGATTTGTTTGCCCTTTTTCTTAATCAGTTTGGCATCGAAGGCAGGCGGGGCGTCACCTTGCAGATGGGCGGTGATGGACCAGTATTCCCGGGGTTCGAAAGCCTGAATGGCCCGTTCCCGTTCACAGATAATCCTGAGGGCTACCGACTGCACCCGTCCGGCACTCAAGCCCCCCTTGACCTTGCGCCACAATAGGGGAGATATCTGATAGCCAACCAGACGGTCCAGGATCCGCCTGGTTTTCTGGGCCTCATATTTGTTTTGATTCAGTTCTTCGGGATGTTTAATGGCTTCGAGAATAGCTTTTTTAGTCAGTTCGTGGAACAGCACACGGTGAAATCTGCGGCCCTTTTTTTCCAGCACCTCCGCCGCATGCCAGGCGATCGCTTCACCCTCGCGATCGGGGTCCGGGGCCAGAAAGATGTCCTGGCTGTCCCCGGCGGCTTTTTTCAGGGAAGTGATCACCTTTTTTTTACCCGGAGCAACTTTGTACTGGGGCTCGAATCCGCCCTCGATATCGATGCCTAACGATTTTACCGGCAGATCCTTGATGTGGCCGACGGTGGCCGCCACATTGTAATCCTTGCCCAGATATTTTTTTATGGTACGGACCTTTGTGGGCGACTCTACGATAACCAGGGGTTTTGAACTCACGATCTATCCCTCAAAAGGTAAAGGTTCCTGTTCCGAAGGGTCATGCAATGAACACGCCCCTCGGCGATGATGTCGGTAACGACGGGTTCGGTGGAATGTCGTTTCTACCTGTTTCCAGACAACAATTTCAATGAAAATTTTTACGGTTTCAGGGAGAACAGGTTTCCCGGGCTGCGCTGGACAACGCCTTTCAACTCCAAACTCAATAAAATTCCGGTCAGTTTTCCCACTGCCACCCCTGTTTTGGCTGCCAGAACGTCGATGTGCACGGGATAGCTGTCAAGCACATCGAAAACTGTCCGTTCGTCTGCGGACAGGAAAGGAGCCTCGGGTGTCTGCTCGTCCCCGGTGGCTTTTATGTCTGTTTTCAAATCGTTAAAAAGATGCGTAAATTCTTCGGTAACATCCCTGGCCTGTTCCACCAGCTTGGCGCCCTGTTTTATCAGGGTGTGCGTGCCGGTGCTTTTAAACGAACTGACGCTTCCCGGCACCGCGAACACCTCCCGGTTCTGTTCCGCGGCGAGGCGTGCCGTTATGAGCGAACCACTGCGCAGCGTAGCCTCCACGACAACCGTTCCCAGGGACATACCGCTGATGACACGATTACGCATGGGGAAGTGGTGCCCCTCCGGATCGGCGCGCAGGGGAAATTCTGAGATCACTGCACCATGCCCGGCGATATCATGAAAGAGGCCGCGGTTTTCGGGAGGGTAGATTTTTTCCAGTCCGCTTCCCAGCACCGCCACCGTGATCCCCTTTCCGGCAAGGGCGCCACGGTGGGCTGCGGTGTCTATCCCCAAGGCCATGCCGCTGACGATGGTCATTCCCTGGGCGGCGAGGTCACGGCTCAGACGCAGGGTGGTTTGGAGGCCGTAGTCGGTGGCATTTCTGGATCCCACCATGGATATACAGTCACCGGCCCGGCCCAGATCGCCGCAGACATACAGGAAGGGCGGAGGGTCGGGAATTTCACGCAAAAGAGCGGGGTAATCCGGGTCACGGAGCGTGACGATCCGATACCCTTTTCTGGATGCGAGGTCCAGTTCGTCATGGACCCAATCAGGTGTACGGTGCCTGTGGATGCTGCGAGCCAGCCGTTGCGACATACCATCGATCCGGCAAAGATCCTCTTCCTCGGCCTGCATCGCCCTTGTTGGTGTTTCGAACCGATCCAGCAGACGTTTGAAAAGCAGGTTACCGATACCGGGGACGCTTCTTAAGACCAGCCATGGCAGAATGTTTTCCATCGGCCCGGCCTTTTGCCTTATTTTTTTCGGTTTTGCCACGCCATCAGGATGGGACTGGCCACGAAAATGGACGAATAGGTTCCCACCACCACGCCGACGGTCATGGCAAAAGCGAAATCGTGGATGATGCCGCCTCCCAGTACGAGCAGGGTGATCAGCACGATCAGCGTGGTCCCGGACGTCAGAATCGTACGTGAAAGGGTCTCGTTGATGCTGGCGTTGAGGATGAAACCCAGCCGTTGCTTGTGGTGTTTCCTCAGGTTTTCCCTGATGCGGTCGAATACGATGATGGTGTCGTTGAGCGAATAACCGATAATCGTGAGCAGCGCCGCTACAATCGGCAGCGTGAACTCCTTGCCGAACAGTGAAAAAAGACCGACCGTTATGAGCACGTCATGAATGAGGGCCACGATGGCGCCCATGGCATACTTGAGTTCCAGGAACCAGAAAAGGATCAGGGTGACGAAAAGGGCGGCCGTCATCAGAAACGGGATGCTGACTTCGAAAATGGTGAGGACGTAGACGGCGAGCATCAGGGCTCCGGCGGTTATACCGCTCAGCATCCACTTGAGTTCGAAACGCCCTGAGATGTAAATGGTGATGAAAAGAAGGGCGAAAAACATGGCCAGAAGCGCTTTTTCTCTCAGGTCCCGCCCCACCTGCGGGCCGACCATCTCGACTCTTCGTATTTGCGCCTTTTTCCCCGTGCTCTGTTGCATGGCGGCCTCGATTTTGAGCGCCAGGTTGTCGGCCACCGTTATGGAACTGTCGGTTCGGATGAGGTATTCGTTTTCATGGGCGGCACCAAACCCCTGCACGGCCGAGGTGCCTATGTCGACGGTGGCCAGCGCCGATTTGATGTCCGCAATGGACACCTGATCGTCGAATTTTACCTGGATGATGGTACCGCCCGCGAAGTCGATCCCTAATTTGAGGCCGCCGTGATAGACCAGGGAGACGATGGTGATCAAGATCATGGTCAGCGAAAAGGCGAAGGCGATCTTTCGCCGTCCGACAAAGTTGATATTGATACCCGGTTTAATGAACTGCATCTATTTTTCCTTCTCTGTTGTGCCCGGTTGGGCATGTGTTTCATCAGATACTGATCGTTTTGACCTTTCGGTTGATGAGAAAGTAGTCGAAGATGACCCGCGTCAGAATTAGCGCCGTGAACAGGCTTGCCACGACTCCCAGGCTGAGGGTTACCGCAAACCCCCTGACCGCGCCGGTACCGAATTGAAACAGCACCAACGCGGCGATGAGCGTAGTGACATTGGCATCGAGAATGGTGAGCGTGGCCCGGCTGTATCCGGCGTCGACGGCTGCACGGGGCGTTTTTCCCAGGTTCATTTCCTCTCGAATGCGTTCGAATATCAGCACGTTGGCATCCACGGCCATACCGATGGTCAAAATGATGCCGGCAATGCCGGGAAGGGTCAGCGTCGCCTGAAACCCGGCCAGCCCGCCCGCGATGATCAGGATGTTCAAGATAAGGGCGATGTCGGCGATGACACCCGATCCCTTGTAGTAGACACCCATGAACAGTACGACCAGAATACCGCCGATGCACATGGAAAGAAGCCCCTTGCGGATGGAGTCGGCACCCAGGGACGGGCCGACGGTGCGCTCTTCGATGATGTTTACGGGAGCGGGGAGGGCGCCCGCCCTCAGGACGATGGCCAGATCGTGGGCCTCTTCGGTAGTGAAATTGCCGGTGATGCGGGCCTGGCCTCCGGTGATTTTTTCCTGAATCACCGGTGCCGAGTACACCTTGTTGTCGAGGACGATGGCCAGGCGCTTCTTTACATTCTGCCCCGTAATCTGGGCAAAGATTCGGCCGCCCTTTTTATCGAACTCGATGGAGACATAAGGCTCGTTGTACCGCGAATCGATCTGGACCTTGGCGTCCGTCAGATAGGCACCGGTGAGCAACGCCCGTTTTTTTACGAGATAGGGCGTTTTGACGGTCCTGTTGGTCGACGGGTCCACCCTGCTTTGGTACAGCAGCTCCGTTCCCGGCGGGACGTTGCCCTTGAGGGCCGCACTGATATCGGCCGTCTCGTCGAGAAGTTTGAACTCCAATAGGGCTGTTTTGCCGATCAATTCCTTGGCACGCTCGGTGTCTTTGATGCCGGGCAGTTGGATGAGGATCCGCTTTTCCCCCTGGTTTCTGATGTCGGGTTCACTCACGCCAAACTGATCGATACGATTGCGGATGGTCTCGAGGGCCTGTTCGGCCGCCAGCTTCTTGATGTGCGCGGCTTCGTCGACTGGCAGGTCCAGCTGGATGGTCTGAACGCCGTCCACTTCATCGGTGGATGCCAGGCGCAATTCCTTGAATTCGGCGTCCAGCAGTTTATTGAATTCTGCGATGTTCTCCTCGCCCTGTATCCGGACGGCGATTCGATGCTTGGCGGTGAGGTCGACGCCGATGACGCGCACCCTTTTACTCCTGAGCTCCGTTCTCAGTTCATGGGCGATGCGCTCGATGGTGTTTGCAACCGCTTTGTCCGTGTCGACTTCGAGAATGAGGTGCATGCCACCCTGCAGGTCGAGCCCGAGGTTGATCTTTTTATGGGGCCATGTCCCCGGCCGAATGGTCGGCAGGATATAGACAACCGCCGCAATGGTCACCACCAGAACCGAAATAGATTTCCATGACAAGCTCTTCAATGATCTGTTCCTTTCTTACTCCTGAGGTACGGAATCGCGGATGAACCCCAGCGGGAGTCATTGCCCCCGGCTCAACCTCATGCCGCTTATTAGGATGATCCCGGAAATTGAAGATTCCCCGCTGCATGCAGCGAGGAATCGATGATCGCTGATTTCTACCTTAAATACAGTCGACTGTGTTTCTCGCTTACTCCCTCTATCGAGTGCTTCTATTTGGTTTTGGCGGAACCGGCGTCGGACTTTTCTTTTTTGTCTTTTTTGGCGGCCGGTGCCGGGGGCGGGGTAATCGACTGGGACAGCGCGTTCACATTGGCCCGGTTGACTTTGACGCGGACCTTGTCGGCGATTTCGACGGTCAGCGTCTGGTCGGAGACGCCGGTGATGCGGCCATGCAGCCCGCCGCTGGTGACGATGCGGTCGCCCTTTTTGAGATTGGCCACCATATTTCGATGCTCTTTGGTTTTTTTCTGCTGCGGGCGAATCAGAAGAAAATAGAAAATGACAAACATCAGGATGAGGGGGATGAATGCCGAAAATCCACCGGCAGCTTCTCCGCCGCCGCCCTGTGTCATTGCGTGTGCGATACTGGTAGTAAACAAGTTAGCCTCCCTTGAAAATTGTAATGGTCACTCAAGACCGGTGAGATCCCAAGTCATTTCAGCCGATCCCAAAACGCTGCTGACGGAGAGCGTCAGGGATGCGGTGTCTGCTGCACCCTCGCGGGATTCTTCCGTCTTGTTTTGTTGCACCGGAAATCTTAGCAGATAAACCGATTTCCAGGGCGTAACATACGGAAAAAAGTGCTTCAGTACGACATTGTTGCGCTCCAGTTTTCTGATTTCCACCGGAGCCCTTCGCCCGCCTGCTCCATTGGTCAGAACGATTTTCCAGATAGACTTTTTGTCCGAAAAATCGTCCCAATTTTTTTCAGGCACATAGGCGGCTAAAAAAAACTCGTCATAGGTCGCAGCGGCATCTTCCTGGTCTCTAAGGAGCTTTTCCGCCTCGGCCTCACTCAGCCTGTAAAGTTTATTGTACTCCTTTACATAGGCCTTGCGGAACGGCATCGATTTGTACGTTGCGGCTGCAATCAGCTTGCAGTCGAACCCCTTGTAGATGCGGTCCTCCTTGGTCCAGCCTTCGAACACGGCCCTGTATTCCGGATTGAACCGGCTGTCGGCCGCGTATTGTTTCGGCCGGTCTTTTTTCCCGTCCTGGCAACCGACGGTGACCGTCGTGCCGATGGCTGCCAGGCAGCCGATGATCATAAATTGCAGAACAATGACTGCAACGTATTGGATTTCTTGGGGTCGAAATTTCATGATCACTAAAAAAAACAGCTGAAAGTGGCGCTGATATACTGTAAATGATAGCCGAGGTCAAATCTTTCTTTCATTTTTTTGCTTCCAAAGGGTCGCGAAAGGGGTTGTCTGCATGCCCTCGACCTCGATCACCGGTCTCACGTTTTTAGGACGCAATCGATCTGACTGTCTCCTGGCGCCATCTTGCTGTCGCCGATGATTTTGATTGACACCTGCCGTCTCAATTCCAGGTCCAGGATCTCTTTGCGCTTGCTGTTGAGCAGATAATCGGCGACCTCGGCCGGAAGGGTGCCGGTCACCGACTCGACGGCGGGTTTGAGCGATTCGAGCTGCAGTTTTCGTAAAAAGCGGATGCCGAGCGTTTCGGTGGACGGGACGAGACCTTTACCGCTGCAGTGACGGCAGGGAAGGAAACTGCCGAATTCGATGGAAGGCCGTATGCGCTGCCGGGACATCTCCATCAGGCCGAACTTCGAAATTTTGCCCACTTTGGTTTTGGCTTTGTCCGTTTTCAGCGCGTCCTTGATGGTTCTTTCGACTTCGAGCTTGTGCTTGGCGTCCCTCATGTCGATGAAATCGATGACCACGAGGCCGCCCATGTCGCGCAGGCGCAGCTGCCGGGCGATCTCTTCCGCGGCTTCCAGGTTGGTGATGTGCGCCGTTTTTTCCACGCTGTTTTGGTGGGTGGCCTTGCCTGAGTTGACGTCGATGGAGACAAGGGCTTCGGTTTGCTGGATGACAATGGAACCACCGGATTTGAGCGTTACCCTGCTTTCGAAGATGGACGCGATCTGGTCTTCCAACTGAAATTTTGAAAAAAGCGGTTTGGCCCCCTTGTGCAGTTTGACGATTTTCGCATGCTTGCGGGATATGATGTACACGAAATTTTTAACTTCGCGGAACACATTTTCATCGTCGATCAGGATCTCGGTTACATCCGGCGTGAAATGGTCCCTTATGGAGCGCACGGCAAGGTTGCGCTCCTTGTAGAGCAGGGATGGAGCAGCGGCTTTGGTGCCTTTCGCATTGATGTTTTTCCACAATCTGAGCAGGTAGTTCAGGTCTTTGGATGCCAGTGTTTTGGTGCACTTTTCGCCGGCGGTGCGCACGATGATGCCAAAGCCTTCCGGAACCTTCAGGTTTTCCACGACTTCCTTCAGCCGCTTGCGTTCCTCCTCTCCGGCTATTTTCCGCGAAATGCCCCTCGTTTTCGAACCCGGCATCAACACCAGGTGGCGGCCGGGCAGGGAGATAAAGGTGGTTAGCATAGCGCCCTTTTTCAATATGGGGTCTTTGGTGATCTGGACCAGCACCTCCTGCCCCTTTTTAATGATATCCTTGATGGTCTTTTTCCCGGAGGGGGTTTCCTGGTAATAATCGCTGTGAATTTCGTGTCGCTGCAGAAAACCGTGCCTTTCGGCGCCGTAGTCGACAAAAGCGGCCTGGAGGCTGGGCTCGATGCGTGTGATAATGCCCTTGTAGATATTGCCGTGGCTGGCTTCCTTGGCGGCGCTGTCGATATCGAACTCCTCCAGGCGGCTGTCCTTTACCATGGCGATGCGACACTCTTCAGGGTCTACGGCGTTTATTAGAATTTTTGTGGTCATGTATTGGATTCCTTGCATTACTGTTTTTCCATAAATATGAAATTGTTATCATCAAGTCAAATGATTTTTTCGGTAGGATGAAATCGTTTTTGCACGGCAATTATTCGGCGTGCACGCCCCTTAGAGGCGGGATTCACATCTTGCTATTTGAGGGAACCTATGGCATAAAACTGCTTTCAACCGTCCTAAACGAATAGATCTGGAGGCATATACACCCGATGGAAGAAAAATACAATCCCGGTTCAATCGAGGGCAGGTGGCAGAGCGTCTGGGAAGAGGACCGCCTGTTCAAAGTTGACACCGATCAGAACCGAGAAAAATACTATCTTTTGGAAATGTTTCCCTACCCTTCGGGGAATATTCACATGGGCCACGTGCGCAACTACACGATCGGAGACGTGGTGGCGCGCTACAAAAGGATGCGGGGGTTCAATGTGCTCCATCCCATGGGTTGGGACGCCTTCGGAATGCCCGCTGAAAACGCGGCCATCGCCAACGGCAGCCACCCGGCCAAATGGACCTATGCGAACATCGCCAACATGCGTTCTCAGCTGAAAAAAATCGGCTTTTCATATGACTGGGACCGGGAGCTGGCCACCTGCCAGCCTGATTATTACCGCTGGGAGCAGTGGCTGTTTCTGAAAATGTACGAAAAGGGCCTGGCGTATCGAAAAGAATCGTATGTCAACTGGTGCGATCCCTGTCAGACGGTTCTGGCCAACGAACAGGTGGAAGCCGGGATGTGCTGGCGGTGCGGCCGGGAGGTTCGCCAGAAGAAGCTGTGGCAGTGGTTTTTCAAGATTACGGATTATGCCGAAGATTTGCTGGTCCACTGCGACAGACTCCCGGGATGGCCCGAAAAGGTCATCACCATGCAGAAGAACTGGATCGGCAAGAGCACCGGAGCGGAGATACGCTTTCCCATCGCGGGCAGGGATGGTGGGCAGCATGATGCGATATCCGTTTTCACGACCCGTCAGGACACCGTTTTCGGGGCCACCTTCATGTGCCTGGCACCCGAGCATCCACTGGTGAAAGATCTCGCGAAGGGTTCGGAGCAGGAAACGGCGGTCGATGAATTCGTGGAACGCATGTCCCGTCAGGACCGGACCGCCAAGGCCGTGGAGAGCTATGAAAAAGAAGGCGTTTTTACCGGCGCCTATTGCCTGAACCCGATGACCGGCAGAAAGATGCCCATTTATACAGCCAATTTCGCCCTCATGGCGTACGGCACCGGTGCCGTCATGAGTGTACCGGCCCACGACCAGCGTGATTTCGACTTTGCCCGCAAATACGGGCTGGAGATAATTGTTGTGGTCAACCCGGAAGGTGAGGACCTGACCGCGCAAGCGCTCGAGGAGGCCTACACCGGACCGGGGGTGATGACCAATTCCGGGGATTTCGACGGCATGCCCAACACGGAGGCAATGGACGCCATCGCCAGGCACCTGGAAGCCAATGACATGGGCCAAAAAACCGTGTCCTATCGGCTGCGCGACTGGGGTATTTCCAGACAGCGATACTGGGGGGCGCCCATCCCCATGATTCACTGCCCTACCTGTGGGGTCGTGCCGGTGCCGGAGGAGGATCTGCCCATTCTGCTGCCCGAGGATGCCAACCTGCTGGCGGGGGGCGGTTCGCCGCTGCCGGAACTAGACTATTTTGCCAGGACAACCTGCCCCACGTGCGGCTCCAAGGAGGCCCGCCGGGAAACGGACACCATGGATACCTTCGTGGAATCCTCCTGGTACTACGAACGCTACTGCAGCCCCGATTACGACGCAGGGATGTTCGATAAAAATGCCGTGGATTACTGGATGCCGGTGGATCAGTACATCGGAGGTGTGGAGCACGCCATTCTGCACCTCCTTTATTCCCGTTTTTATACCCGTGTCCTGCATGACATGGGCCTGGTCAAGTACAAGGAGCCGTTCACCAGGCTTCTGACACAAGGCATGGTTTGCAAAGAGACCGCCGCCTGTCCGGACCATGGCTTCCTGCTGCCGGAAAACATAGCGGTCGAGCAGGGAAAGCCGGTATGTGCGATCTGCGCCAAGGCCGCCGTTATCGGACGGGTGGAGAAGATGTCCAAATCCAAAAAAAACGTGATCGACCCCAATATTCTGCTGGACAAGTACGGTGCGGATACGACGCGCCTCTTTTGTCTGTTTGCCGCCCCGCCGGAAAGAGATCTGGAATGGAGCGAACAGGGGGTGGACGGCGGATTTCGTTTTTTGAACAGGGTGTGGCGGTTTGCAGCGACCTGGATGGATGCCATCAAGGACGTCGACCCTTACACGGGTGCGCCCGACGCACTGCAGGGGGACGTGAAAAACCTCTATAAAAAAACCCATGAAACCATTCAGCGGGTCACGCGGGACATCGAAGACCGCTTTCACTTCAACACCGCCATCAGCGCGGTAATGGAACTGGTCAACGCGATGTACGCGCTGGAGGAACCTGCAGAGGCACCCGAAAGGGACCGTGTGGTCAGGTTCGCCGTGGAGTCGGCCATCCTGCTCCTGTCGCCGATCGTACCGCATTTTGCCGAGGAGATCTGGGCCGCCATGGGCCATCAGACCAGCATTCTGCTGGCGGATTGGCCTTCGTTCAGGAAAGATGCCCTGGTAAAAGATGAACTGTTGATTGTGGTTCAGGTCAATGGAAAGGTCCGAAGCCGTTTCACGGCCGATGTCGGTGCCGATGACCAATTTCTGCGGCAGACCGCGCTGGCCGACGAGAGGGTATTGACGTTCATTGCCGGAAAGCCCGTCAAAAAGGTGGTGGTGGTGAAGAAGAAACTGGTCAATATCGTTGTATGACAACGCCCCTCCCCCCCGTTTGCCGGGCGGAGGCGGGTCAATGGGGTCCCGGATAAAGGAAAGAAAGACGCAGCTCGCTATGACCGATTTCGATGGGGACAAACTGCTCCGCAGGGATATGTCTGGTGCTGTGAAAAAAGCGGTGGGGGCGTGGCTTATCCCGCTCAGGATCGTATGGTTGACGGCGATTGTCTGCGGATGCGCGGCGATCGTGGCTTCCTGCGGTTACCGCTTTCCGGGGGGTGGGGGTCCGCCCAAGGGGCTGGAAACCATTTTCATCGGCCTGATTGAAAACAGGACGTCCGAAATCGGTGTGGAAATCGACCTCACCAACCAATTGAAAAATGAGTTCAGCAGAAAATACGGGGGGCAGCTGGCTCCCGAAGACCGGGCACAAGGGATTTTATCAGGAAAAATAACGGGAGTTCGTTCCTGGACGGTGGCCAGACGCGGTGCGCAGGCCTCCCTGGAGAAAAGGGTATCGGTAACGATCGACCTGACGTTGAAAAATCAGGCCGGTGAGGTGCTCTGGTTCACTCGGGGAATGACCGATTCCGAGGTTTACACCGTGGAACAGAGTGACAAGGCGTTGACGGAAAGCAACAAAAGGAAGGCCATCGAAGTGGTTTGCCTGCGGTTGGGCGAGGATGCGTATTACCGGATGACGGACGACTTCTGAGGCTGACGATGTTGCGGCTCTCGCGAATATCTACAAACCTGGAAGAAAACTCCGTCCGGTACGGGACCGGGACGGAGTCGAATACGGGGTAGCGGTTTTGTCGTAAGGCGTTTACGAGGCTGAATTCACCAGCCTGGCCAGACGGGATATTTTCCTGCCGGCGGCTCGCTTGTGAATAACGCCTTTTTTGGCGGCTTTGTCGATGGTGGATTTCGCTGCATTCAGCTTTTCAACGATCTGGTCGTTGGCTCCGTCTCCGACCGCCAGGCGCACGTCCTTGACGACATTTTTCACTCTGGTTTTGGTCGTTTTATTGCGCATCCGCTTGTTTTCTGTTTGCCGGGCGCGTTTCAACGCTGATTTATGATTGGCCAATGTTTTGAACTCCTTTCCAGATTGATTTTCGTATAAATAAATTTAAATATAGAAGCCAGAATAAGATGTCAACAGCTTTTTGTCAACGCCCCCTGTTTTCCGGCCCCTTCACCGCAAAACGCCTGGGATGCAAAAAAGGCCTCCTTTCCGGCCCGGTGTCAGTTCCCGACGGACGGCAGCGATGACGGAAAACAGGCAGGTAACCCGGGCTGCGGGAATCGTGGGGGGGGCGACGTTTTTGAGCAGGATCTTCGGATTCGTCAGGGACGTCGTCATCGCGGGCTTTTTCGGCGCGGGTATGGCATCCGACGCTTTTTTCGTGGCCTTCAGGATCCCCAATCTGCTGCGCAGGCTGTTTGCCGAAGGTTCCCTGACGGTGGCTTTCATTCCCGTTTTTTCCGAATACCTCACCCGCCAGGGGCGTGAGGAAGCCTTTCGTCTTGCCCGGTCCGCCATGCGCATGCTTTCGGCCATACTGGCGGCGGTAGCGGTGCTGGGCATCCTGCTCTCCCCGCTGATCATCAAGGTCATCGCACCGGGTTTTACGGCGCTGCCTGAAAAGTATCGGCTCTGCGTGGACCTGACGCGCCTGATGTTCCCCTACATCTTCTTCATCGGTCTGGTGGCCCTCTGCATGGGCATACTTAACGTACTGGGCCATTTTGCCGCTCCCGCACTGGCCCCGGTGTTTCTGAACCTGGCGATGATCGCATCCGTATTGCTCGTTTCCCCACGCTTGGAACAACCGGTTTTTGGACTGGCGGCCGGGGTGCTTGCCGGCGGTTTGCTGCAGCTGGCGCTGCAGCTGCCGTTTCTGGCCAAAAGCGGGCTGCGGTTCTGGCAGAAGACAAAAATCTATCACCCGGGCTTGAAACGCATCGGCCTGTTGATGCTTCCGGCCGTGTTCGGTGCGGCGGTGTATCAGATCAACATACTGATCGGAACGCTGCTTGCTTCGCTGCTGCCCGAAGGCAGCGTTTCCTATCTCTACTATGCGGACCGCTTGGTGCAGTTTCCGTTGGGGATTTTTGCCATTGCGACGGCAACCGCGGTTCTGCCCAGTTTGTCGAAGCAGGTCGCCGCGTCCGATTTCGACGGTTTGCGCGACACCTTCGGCCATGCCCTGAATTTCGTGTTTTTCATCACCATGCCGGCCATGGTCGGCATGGTGGTTTTGCGGGAACCCATCGTTCGGCTTCTGTTCCAAAGGGGAGCCTTCGACGCCGCAACCGTACGATTGACAGCCGTTGCCCTGTTGTACTATTGTGCCGGTCTTTGGGCTTTTTCCGCCGTGCGTATCGTGGTATCCGTGTTTTACGCCCTGCAGGACACCCGGACACCGGTCAAAATGGCGGTGGTCGCTATCGTCGTGAACCTGGTTGCGGGGATCGCCCTCATGCATCCGCTCAAACACGGGGGGCTGGCGCTGGCAACCTCGCTGGCATCCATGGTTAACCTGGGGCTGCTGATCTGGGCCCTGAGAGGCAGGATCGGGATGCTTGACTGGCGCGGGATGTTGTCATCGGCCCTCAGGTCCTTTGTCAATTCAGTCGTGATGGGGGGTGTCGTTTGGGGGGCGGCCCGTTTCATGCTGCCGCAGAACCAGCGTTCATCCCTTTTGCTGGGGGTCGGCGTCATTGGAGCCATCGGGGCCGGAGTGGCCGTGTATGCGATCCTGGCCTTTGTGTCCGGCAGTCCTGAACTCGGTCGGCTTGTCAGGGCGTTGCGGCGGAAATAAGATGGTTGGTCGAAGCCGGTGGTCTGCGAATATGGACAACAAACAAAAAATTCTGCTTTCACTGGCCGTTTTGGCGCTGTTTCCCATGTTGATCTTCATCCTTTTCAGCGACAAGGGGCTGTCAGATTTTTTTGCATTGAAAAGTGAAAGGGACCGCTTGCTGCAGGAGAATATGCGCCTGAAGAAGGAGAACGATGCCCTTTACCGGACCATCGAGCGGCTTCGCAACGACCCGGAGTACATTGAAAGCGTGGCCAGGAAGGAGTTGGGGATGATCGGAAAAGACGAGGTGATTCTGAAGCCGAAGCATTCCGTTGCCACGGAGGGGAAAGAAGAATGAAGGTACTGGTTACCGGATCGAAGGGGCAGGTGGGCCGTGAGCTTCAGAACAGAGGGGCGGAAAAAGGCCTGACCATGATCGGCGTCGACATCGAAGAGATCGATATAACGGATATGCGGGCCGTTGCCCGCCTGGTGGAAGCGTCGGCCCCCGACCTTGTGGTCAATGCGGCTGCCTACACGGCGGTTGACCTTGCCGAGAGCAACCGGAAGATCGCCTTTCAGGTCAATCGGGACGGCCCGGCAAATATTGCAGCCGCATGCGCCACCGCAGGCGTTCCGCTGATTCACATATCGACCGATTATGTGTACGGCGGCGACAAGGAAGGTGCCTACACAGAGGACGACCCCATGGCCCCCCTGGGGGTGTACGCCGAAAGCAAGGCCGCCGGGGACAGACAGGTTGCGGATATCCTGAGGGCGCATGTCATCGTTCGCACCGCCTGGGTTTACAGTGTCCACGGGCACAATTTCGTCAAAACCATGCTGCGCCTCGGCAGGGACCGGGAGCGGCTAACCGTTGTGGACGACCAAGAGGGCTGCCCCACGGATGCGGCCGACCTGGCTGCGGCGATTCTCGATATCGTCGGCTCTTTTCAGCGCGAAGGCGACGCTCCCTGGGGAACCTACCACTATTGCGGCGGCGGGCACACTACCTGGCATGGCTTTGCTTCCATGGTGTTCGAGATCGCCGCCCGATACGAGACCTTCAACGTCAGGAGCATCCAACCGGTTCCAACCTCCGCCTACCCCACGCCGGCGAAACGGCCCGCCAATTCCGTTCTGGACTGTTCCAAGATCAAAGCGGCGTTCGGCATCGTTCCGCCGCCGTGGGAGAAGAGCCTGGCGGGCATGCTGGACCGATTGTATCGCCGGAAGGGCGTTGCAGAATAATCTTTTTAGAGAATACGTTTCAATTTTCCTGCGAATCGAAATCGGGTGGGGGCCGTTTCGATAGCGATTTCGATTTGGTTGGTGCTGTTTGACCGGACGGTTTCCAGCGGTTTGCCGCGGTGACTTTTCATTGAGGAATACAGAGAGGAGTGACGTGAACATGCAGAAAAATACAAGCAATGAACATCTGCCGGCCGAGACGGTCAGTGTGTGTCCCTCGGGTGAATCCTTTCCCCTGCCCGACGAGGCCGCCTACCGGGAAGAGCATGAGAAGCTGAAGAAAATAGTAGCGGCTCAGCGCGAAAAGGGGCGTGAAATCGTTGTGGTAATGGGGGTCGGGTTTGTAGGGGCGGTCATGGCCGGAGTGGTGGCCGATTCCACGCGGAAGGGGACGGACGATCCGTTTTATTTTGTCATCGGCATGCAGCGGCCCTCGACCAGATCATATTGGAAGATTCCCTACCTGAACAGGGGGGTGGCTCCGGTCGAGGCCGAGGACCCCGAGGTCGCCCCTTTGATCGAACGCTGTGTCCGGCAGCGCAAAAACCTCACGGCCACCTTTTCATACGAGGCGCTTTCACTGGCCGATGTGGTGGTGGTTGACGTTCAGTGTGATTACCAGAAAGAGACCTTGGGAGATGTCCGTAAAGGGCACGCGGACATAGCGGCCCTCGAAGACAGTCTCAAGGTGATCGGCGAGAAAATCGATGCCGGATGCCTGGTTCTCATCGAAACGACGGTTCCGCCCGGAACAACCGAGTACGTGGCCTATCCGATCATTAAAAAAGCGTTTGAAAAAAGGGGAATACAGGGCACGGAACCCCTGCTGGCCCACTCCTTCGAAAGGGTCATGCCCGGCAAGAATTACGTGGCCTCCATTCGTGATTTCTGGAGGGTCTGCAGCGGGATCAACGATGTTGCCCGTGACCGCGTCAAGCAGTTTTTGTCCAATGTGCTCAACGTCGATGAATACCCCTTGACGGTTCTGGATCGTCCGATTGAGAGTGAAACCTGCAAAATTGTGGAGAATTCATACCGGGCAACGATTCTGGCCTTTCTGGATGAGTGGAGCCGCTTCGCCGAGCGGAACCAGGTGGATTTGACCAAGGTAATCAAGGCGATCAAGGTGAGACCGACCCATTCCAACATCCTTTTTCCCGGCCCCGGCATCGGGGGCTACTGCCTGCCCAAGGACGGGGGGCTGGGCGTGTGGGCCTACAACACCCTGATGGGATTCGACGATGACATCTTCAAGATTACCCCGGCAGCCATCGATATAAACGACACGCGTGCGCTGCATGTAGCGGAGCTTGTCAGGGACGCGTTGAGAAACATGGGCAAAATCGTTGCGGCGTCCAGGGTCGCGCTCCTGGGCGCTTCCTACCGGGAAGATGTCGGCGACACGCGATACAGCGGTTCGGAGCTCATCGTACGCAAGCTGACGGAGATGGGCGGGGAGGTAGTGGTTCACGATCCCTACGTCAAGCACTGGTGGGAGTTGGAAAAGCAGGACACCTACCCGGCCACGGGTAAATCGTGGTCCCGCTTTTTCCGCAACCAGGAGGATCTCGGCAGCATGCGGATGCAGGCAAACCTGCCGGAAACCCTGCAAGGGGTGGATGCGGTCGTGCTGGCGGTAAGACATCGGCACTACCTGGCGCTCACTCCTGAAAAGGTTTTGGAGATGACCGGTTGTCCGGTTGCCGTGATCGACTGCTTCGGGATTCTGGACGATGATTCCATCCGCCGCTATTTTGAATTGGGATGCGAGGTCAAGGGACTGGGGCGCGGCCACGTACAGCGCATTAAGAAGTCGCTCCTCAGCAATAAGTCTTAATTTTGCGCCCAAAAGCCGCCAAGTGATATGTAATGGAAAAAATACGGGTCTGTAACCCAAAATAGGGCACAACGATTGCCGAGGAATAATACCGCCCCGCGGCCGGCAGGCGTTTACCTTGTTATTGGTTATAGGTCCGAAAAAGTAATGCCAATCACGAAAGCGGGAAAGCACGAAAATTTTCATGGTCTTTTTCGTGTTTTTGGACGTTCGTGTCTTCGTGATAAATGAGCTTTATCTTTTCCGGTTTATCCGGGTTGGGCCGTATCTCTATGAGAAAAGGCCCAGCATGAACCGGTCGTACCAGGCGGAGCCGAGCAGGCTGTCGATAAAGCCGTTGTGCCCGCCTCTATCGTGAATGATGAGATCCACGGTTGCCGGTGTCCGAAGGCGGTAAAAATCGGCAACCGGTATGACCGGGTCGTCCGCCGCCGTGACGACCGTCGTGGGGACCGGAATCTGCGCCAGGTTCCTTTCGCGGACCCCGTAGCCTCTGAAGTAGGTGGCAGTGTCCGGGTAATCGGAGTAGCGCTCCAGCAGCGCGTCGGTCATCTCCCGTATGGACCCGAGGCGCAGGATGTCGGTGAAATCGTAGCGGTCCGGGAAAAGACGCTGCTTTCTATTCAGCGACTGTTTCCATTTTTTCATGAAATAGAAGAGCAGCAGGGGATTTCCGTCGATTCTGTCGGTGGCCTTGTCCGGGTCGAGAACCGGGCTGATGCTGACGATGTGCGCCAGACCCGGGATGGGCCTTTCCCTGCAAAGGCGGGCGATGCGCAGGGCAAAGTTACCACCCAGGGAAAACCCGGCCAGAAAAACGGGCAGACCGTTTGATAAGCGGGCGGCCTGTTCGACCGCGCGGTAAACCTCTTCCAGTCGGGTGGCGTAGAACAAGCCTTTGTTCAAGTGATGGCTGTCTCCGTGGTCCCGGTAGTTGATCCTGAAAACGGCGAAGTCGTGCCTGAAGAGATATCGGCCGCAGCTGAGCATGTAGGTTGAATTGACGCTGCCCTCCCAGCCGTGCAGCAGAATGACCAACCCCTTGGCGCGTTTTTCCGCAACGGGTGCATGCAATCCGGACAAGCGGATGCCGCTGCCCCCATCGAGGAGGTGCTCCCGGGAGGCTCCTATCATGGGATTTTTGCCCAGCCTCCTCAGGCGGGCGCTCGCCATCACGGTCTGCAGGGCAGGGTGACGGATATACACAGGCGGGTTGAAGGCTCTACTTGTCATCGCATTTGAAACGCTCAATTTACCCCAGCGTTGCAACTCGCGGGGGTTATGCTTGCATTATCGCTGCCGCGCTATATGATGGAAACGCGGCAGCCGTTGAATTGAAAAAAACGAGTCCCTGCTGTCGGCATTTTCCTCCGTTTGTCGGAACGCAGCCAAGATCCCGGCCCCTCCCAGGGGCTTTTATCCTGATGCCGGTTATCCGAGCGAAAACTAATGAAGAAGGTGTGAAGAATCAAGACAAAAATTTTGCCGCGACGCTGAAACCTTACGCCTAAAATGAAAAGACAATATTTTTTTGAATCCTACGATTGGAAACGTAATTCGGGCCTTGAGAATTTTAATTTCTGTCCGGTCTGCGGTACGGAATGCGTGAACAGGGAAGAGAGCCTGAGAATAAGGCCGACCTGTCCAAACTGCGGGTATGTTCATTACAGAAACCCGTGCCCGGGAGTGGTTGTCATTATCGAACAGGAAGACAGGATCCTTCTCGGAAAACGCGCGGCCGGCAGTTTTCAGGCCGGCAAGTGGTGCCTGCCCGGAGGATTTATCGAGTTCGATGAAGATTACGTTGCTTCGGCGGTTAGGGAGGTAAAAGAAGAGACAAACTTGGAAATTGAAGTCAACTCAATCCTGAACGTCAACTCTAATTTTCTCTCACGGGATTTCCATACACTGGTGATCACCGTGGTTGCGGACGTCAAAAAAGGCTGCCCTGAGCCGGGCGACGATATCGTAGAGCTTGGGTGGTTTCATATTAACGGCGACTTCCCGGATATGGCTTTTTCAGCCGACGAATACATTATCAGGCAATTTAGGAAACTCAGGCCAAAGGCACTATCCTTCGTTGTAGATTAATGCCCCATAGGCAGCTGCGCCGGCGTCATCTCCCATCGCCTGATAGCACCCGGCAATGTATTCACGGGCCGGCGCCCGATCCTTGAAGTCAAGCAGCAGCTCAAGCGCGCTTTCAAATTCCCCCAAGTTCATGTGGCTTATCGCCCGGCAGAGGGATAGGTCGAAGCTCTCTGGAAAATGACCCAGTCCCTCCACAAGGATCTCAATGGCCTGCTCGAACCTTTGCTCTTTTTGATACAGCATGCCCAACCCCAGAAAAGCCCTGTGGTCGGGGTGATACCCGAGGGCCTTTTTGTACAGTTTTTCGGCAATTCTCCGCGGCTTTTTTATGGCCGGTATGCCGGTATAATCGCCATGGCCGAAGGTCATGGCCAGCCTGGAGCAGAAGTCGGCATGCAGCTGGTCAAAAGAAGGGTTCCGAACAAGCGCCAGCCGGTCAACGTAACGATGCAGACGCCCGTAAAATGCCGAGCGCAAACGCCGGCCGAAATCCAGGATCATCTGCTCGGTAAGGTCGGGATCGGTTTCAAAATAGAGGATGTCCTCCACACGCTCCAGCCAGATGTCGTCGGTTACCCCGTGGCGTTTCTTGAAATCTTCATAGAGCCGGGTGCCGGGAAACAGATCCAGAATGTAAAAGATAGCGCTCAGCGGTTTGATGGCGTCGATCAGATCGATGGAAGCCTGGATGCTGGCGTCGTTTTCTCCAGGGGAGCCGTAGATAAAGTAAGCCCGGGCCATGATCCCGTACTTTTGTGTCAGGGCAAAGGCGCGTTCGACCTGTTCCGTGCGTATCTTTTTGTTCAGACGCTTTCTGATGCCGGGTTCCCCGCTTTCCACACCAAAACTTATTTGTGTGCAACCCGCCCTGCGCATCCAGCTCAGGATTTCGTCATTGATGTAATTCACGCGCGAGATGGCGGCCCAGGTGATATCGAGTCCCCTTCTGATGATTTCACGGCAGATGTCGACGACCGTTGTCGCCCGGTAGGTGAAGGTGTCATCTGAAAAATAAAAGTGATTCACGCCTTTTTGGTTGAGCCTTTCGAGCTGGTCGACAAAATAGTCCGGGGAGTGGGCACGCACCTTGTGGCCCCAGAAAAGGGGGGAGCTGCAAAAGGTGCAGTTCCCGGGGCAGCCGCGCGTGAAAGCGACGTGGCTGTAGGTGAAGTACCGGGCGGGGACCGGCAGCCGGTCCAGATCGTCGATGGGCTCCGCGGCTTCTGTACGTACGACACGGGTGCCTTGCCTGAACGCAAGCCCCTTGATTGCGGGAATACGCTCCTGGGCATTTTCATCGATCGCCTTGACCAACTGCAGGAAAGTGAGCTCGCCTTCTCCCAGAACCGCGAAGTCGATTTCAGGAAAATGGCTCAAGAGGTGACGCCATAAAAAGGTGGCGCCGATGCCGCCGAAAACGATTTTCGTGCGTGGATTCAGTTCTTTTGCTTGGCGGGCGATGTCGATCCCTCCCCAGCGGTTGGCGTGAAGAATCGAGAAGCCGATGACGTCCGGCTCGTTCTCTTTCAGGGCTGCGGCAATGCACTGCGGGGTTTTGTGGATATCGTGCCAGTTGAGAACATCGACGTCGTACCCATTTTCCCTGAGAACGGCTCCCACGTAATAGATGCCCATGGGCGGTACGCTGATTTCCTCCGCGTGGATGCGTTTCTCCAGGAAATAGGGATAGATCAGTAAAATGCGCATGGTGGGTATTATAGATTGAAACGTGCTAAATGAATCCCCACTTTTTTTTGACCATCAGGTGAAAAACTTTGATAACGACGGGAAATTGGGGTGCTTCTTCCGACGCGTCGAGGGGGACCCCCTTCACGCCCTCCACGATGGATACGATGTGGCTGTAGGGGTAGCTGTGCACCAGTTCGTTTTCCGGGACCATAATGCTGAAATGGTCCTCATTAACCTTGGCGAGAATGGCATTTTTGATTTCCGCGGGGTCGTCAACGTTGATGCCGATGGCTTCACCTTCATACTTTTTCAACAGTTCTTTCATGGTCGGCTTCGGTTGCACTGTCTCTAAGATGGTTTGGGTTCGCTGGCGGGCGTCCTCCCGTTCCTTCTGCAGGGCGTCGGCTGCCTGTTGCTCCTGTTCCAAGCGCCGGTTCTCGGCCGCTTCGAGCGCTTCCTTTTCTTTTTTCAGGGCCTCAGTCTCCTGTCTCGCGGCTGCGGCATCCTGTTTCAGGGCGTCGGCCTCCTTTTCCAGCGCGGATATTTTGTTCCGGGCATCCTGGGCCTGTTGCAGGATATCCTGCCTTTCCTGCTCCTGCTGGGATTTTTGGACGATATCCGCCTTCTCGCGCGCCTGTTTTTCATTTATCAGGGCTTGGCTTTTTGCCCGGAGATTTTCGGCTTCCGCTTCCAGTTGGGCGATACGTTTGTGTTCTTCTCCACCGGTAACTTCAGGGGGTGTTTCCAGCGGCGGTTTTTCCTCGGCTTCGGCCTTTTTCCGGCTTGCATCCCTGGCGGCTTCTTCCTGCTGCTTTTTCAGGCGTTCCGCTTTTTGAGTCTCTATGCGGGCTTTTTCCTTTTCACGACGCGCAGCTTCCTGTTTTTTTGCTTCGGCTTCGGCCCTTTCCGCGGTTTCGTCCGGTTGCGTTGCCTCTTTTGGGGGTTCCGCCTGTTTCTTGAGTTCCTCTGGGGGGACTTCTAAGTTGTCCTGTGATTCCTTGAGAATCCTTTCCTGAACTTCGAAGTACTTGGAAAAGATAATGCCGCATTTTATGCATTCCACGGCCCCATCCGCCACTGCATGCCCGCATTTGGGGCATTTCTGCAGCGGTGTCGGTTCGGGGCCTTTGGGGACCTTCTTTTCGGCTTGAGGTTTGGTTTTTTTCATTCCGCGCAGCACGAGTGCCAGGGTCACACCACATTTTTCGCATTCTTCAGACGAAGCATCGTTATCATGGCCGCATTTTGGGCACTTGACTACACTGTCATCCATTCGACCCCTCCTTTGAGACATTGCACCTGTTTTCGGAAGCATGCGGTGCAGACGCAATCGAGCCGCGTGCATTGCTTCCAATTCAGGCGTCAGGATGGTGCGCAGACTTCTTTTAGATCGGGTACCAGTTGCTCGATAACCTCATATGCGTATCATTTTCAGCCAGTAAGGTCAAGTTTCAGCAATTCCCGCCCGAACCCGCCGCTGATTATTTCCGGAAAGCCTTTTGTTGACACGAAATTGCTGCTCTGATACTTTCCACCAACGATTACCGCTGTAAAGGCATCGAATCGAACGGGAAGGCGCTGCTGGAGAATCGGATGGACCGAGAAAACTTTATCACTTCGCTCAGAACGAACCTGCTGGCCATGGTGGAAGACTACCTGACCCCCGTGGCGATAAAATACGGCTATAGCGAAGCCCCCCTGGAAACTAACATCAAATGGCGTCCCCAGGTGCTGGTTTTGGGAAACTATTCTTCAGGGAAGTCGACCCTGATCAACGATTTCCTGGGTGCCGACATTCAGGATACGGGGCAGGCCCCGACCGACGATTCCTTCACCGTAATCACCTATGACGGAACCGCTTCCTCCGAAGGAACCATACGGGTGACCGAGGAGAGGGACGGCAAGTTTTTACTGAACGACCCGGAGTATCCTTTCGAATCGCTCAAAAAACATGGCCAGCGCTTCGCTTCGCATTTTCGCCTGAAAAAGGTGAACTCACCGTTTCTGAAAAACCTGGCCGTCATCGACACCCCGGGTATGCTCGACAGCATTACCGAACGGGACCGCGGGTACAACTACCAGGAAGTGATTGGAGATTTTGCCCAGATAGCCGATCTCGTGTTGGTCCTTTTCGACCCGCACAAGGCCGGAACCGTCCGGGAAGCGCACACCAGCCTGAGGGAAACCCTCCCGACGCGCACCTTCGAGGACCGGGTTCTCTTCGTTCTCAACCGTATCGATGAGTGCGTTTCGCTAACGGATCTGCTCCACGTCTACGGAACGCTTTGCTGGAACCTCAGCCAGATGACCGGACGCAAGGATATACCGACCATTCATTTAACCTATTCAGCCGGTGCCGTGGACCTCGTAATCAATGGGAAGGAGCGGGATATCAGTTTTCTGAAACTCCTGGAAAACCAACGGGAAGCGCTGAAAAAGGCCATCCTGGAGGCGCCGCGTCATCGGCTGGATCACCTGGCCACTTTCGTGGAAACCCACGGGGAGCGGCTGGCGCACCTCCTGGAGGCACTCGTCAGCTACGGAGCTCAGTTTCGCCGCTTCAAGGTGCGTTTTACCATGACCGGGTTCGTGTCGTGTGCCATCGCCGCCGCTCTGGGACTCCTGGCCCTGGGTGCCGCACAGGTCCTCCCCCTGGGAGATCCCATTGTTATGTACGGGGTCGGCGGCGGTGCCTTTTTAGTGTTGCTGGTCGTCTGGATGACGGCATTGAAAAAAATGTTTTACCGTCGTTTCAGAAAAAAACGCATGAAGCATCTGGATGAATTGACGCCCCTGGAGAACCAGACTCGCAGGGACACCTGGGCGTCAATTCGTGCGAATGTCGCCAAATTCCTGGACAAGACCGCCGGCTTTTTCCCCTTGAGGGAGCTGCGCAGTCAATATGATTCCGTCAACCGGGTGTGCAAAAGCGGTGCCCGGGAGATCCGCGAGGCGTTGAACGAGCTGGCTTCCCTGGATCAGGACGACACCGTCGAAATGGACAAGTGGGTTGCCAGTCAGTCAAAGCTGATTCGCAAAGCAGCCGAAAAATCATAACCCCAAGCACGAAATCCGAAATCCTAAACCATATCGGGATTCAGAATTTATACGCGTAAGCGGTATCAAAACAACACCCTTCCAGGGTCAGATCAGTGCCGGGTCCTATGGGCCGGGGTATCTACTATCGACAAAAGGTCCCTTTCCCCGCACTATATGACGCCTCTATACGCCGCCAGGAACGATCCATGAGCGCCGGTTTGTCGCAACCTTCAGAAATCAGATCCCCGCGTCTTATGTGGAGCCTTGGTACGGCGATTGTCTGCAGAATACTGCTGAACACGTCCCGGCGCTTCGTCTACCCCTTCGCGCCGGCCCTGGGACGCGGCTTGGGGGTTCCGCTGACGGCGATTACTTCCCTGATAGCGCTGAATCAGGCCACCGCCGTCATCGGACTGTTTTTCGGTCCTGTGTCGGATCGTGCCGGATACCGTGTGATGATGCTCGGCAGTCTGTTGACGCTTGCTGTCGGGATGCTGGGCGCGGCATGCTTACCCTTTTACGGCGTTGTCATGCTGGCCTTTTTCATGGCAGGTTTGGGAAAATCTATTTTCGATCCCGCCATCCAGGCTTTTGTGGGGGAGCGTGTTTCCTACGAACGCAGGGGGCAGGCCGTGGGCTTTCTGGAAGTCAGCTGGGCCGGAAGCTCCCTTGTGGGCATTCCCGCGGTCGGTTTTCTGATGCAGGCTTATGGCTGGCGGGTGCCGTTTTTTGTTTTGGGGATACTCGCCCTGGCAGGGCTCGGCCTGCTCGCGTTTCTGCTTCCGAGGGACCGGCAGCGGGCTGGATGCCGGAAGGACAGGAACGGCTGGCTTGCCATGATTCAATCCCTCGTCAAAAGCAGGGAGGCCCTGGGCGCCGTCGGTTTCGCCTTTTTTTTCAACGCCGCCAACGACGTTTTTTTTGTTGTCTACGGCGCCTGGCTGGAAGCCTCCTTCAGTATCAGCATTGCCGCCCTGGGAGCGGGGACCGCCGTCATCGGTTTGGCCGAACTGTGCGGCGAAGGGCTCACGGCCTCGATTTCAGATCGCTTGGGACTGAAAAAATCGGTGCTGATCGGCGCCTGCGCCACGGTCATGAGCTATGCCCTGATCCCCTTTTTCGGAAACGGACTGACAATGGCCTTTGCGGGCATCTTTCTGATTTTTCTCGCTGCTGAGTTTTCCATTGTCACCAGTATTGCCCTTTTCACGGAAATACTGCCGGGCTCGCGGGCTACCATGATAGCGGCGGTGATGGCCGCAGCAGGGCTGGGCCGGGTTGCGGGGGCCCTTGTCGGCGGACCGGTCTGGATGGCCGGCGGAATTGCCGTCACGGGGCTGGTATCCGCGGCAATCAGCCTGGCAGCGATAGCTTCGCTTTCCGCAGGCCTGAAGGGGTGGCGTATGATGTGAATTGGCGCAATTCTATCTGCGTTCATAATATCTTTTTTTCCGATAGCAGGGACATGGAGGCCTGGCCGACACTGGTGACCTGGCTCAGGGCCCTTGAAATGTGGAAAGGCGCTTCCTGTGGAATGTTGGAACGAATCATGACCAGGGCCTTGTTGAGGTGCTTCAAGGCTTCCTCCCAGCGGTCGTCCGGCGCCATCCGCATGGCCACCTGGACTTCGTTGGCAACCATACTCAACAGCGCGCCGATGATTTGCCGGGCACCGGTTTTGTCCTGTTCGGAAATGCCGGCGTGCATTTCGATGGTTTGTGAAGACCAGATAAGGCCGGCCTTGATTTTTTCGCTCTGGGAAAAGGCGATAACCGCTGCTTTGAGGTCCATATTCAATCCTTCAATGTGGATTCATCTTGCGATAGAAACCCGGTTGAATTTATATTTTGAAATTTTCATGTCCGGTGGTAGGATAACCTCTGGCACATCTCGCTTTCCTGAGTAACACAACGGCTACGGCAGGTAAACCCCTCAATTGCAACGCTGGGGTAAACGTTTTAAGGGGAATGATGATATCGATGCACAGATGCTTGTCAATGTTCATGGTCATATGCTTTTTTTCCCCGATTTTCCAGGCCGGTGCGGCGGAGGCGGATGCGGTGCCGGTCCTCATGGATGCGATCCGGGGGATTGAATCCCTCGATTTTTGCGGTGAATCCGTACCCCTGCAGGAGCGCGATGTGAGGGAGCGTCTGGAAAAGGAGATCCTGCTGTCGGTCTGGGACAGGCCCCAGGTGATCCTATGGTTCAAACGGTATCCGCGCTACATGCCGCATATCGAGGCCGTACTGGCGGAAAACGGTTTGCCGGACGATTTCAAGTACATGGCGGTGATTGAAAGCGCGCTGCGCCCCCACGCCGGTTCCGCCAAAGGCGCCGTCGGCTTCTGGCAGTTTATGGCCGACACGGCCAGGCGCTACGGGCTCAGGGTAGACAGACGCATAGACGAGCGGCGCAATCTTTTCGCATCCACGAAAGCGGCTTCGGCCTATATAAACGATCTGCGTGTCCGAACCGGCAGTTGGACGATGGCGGCCGCCGCATACAATATGGGGGAAGAGGGCATCGAGGCCGAGATGATGATACAGGGCAGCGACAATTTCTATCACCTCTACCTTCCCCTGGAAACGCAACGGTTCATATTCCGGATTCTGGCGGCCAAGCTGATTTTGACAAGCCCGGAAAGATACGGTTTCCACCTTTCTCCCGGCGAGGCCTATCCCGTCATGCAGGTAAAGCGGGTCGATATCGAGTGCTTTGACGACATGCCCGTCGCGGTTATCGCCGAAGCGGCCGGGACGAGCTTCAAAATCATAAAAAAATTAAACCCAGAAATCAGGGGGCATTTCCTGGTATCGGGAAGCCACACAATCAGCATCCCCACGGGCGCGGACCAGGGGTTCGAAGAGCGTCTGCAGAAGGCGTACGCCGCTTATCGGGAGAACCGGGACGAGCGCGTGTACGTGGTCAAGGAGGGAGACAACCTTTCGGTGATCGCCCAAAAATTCAAAGTGCCTCTTCCGGCGCTGCTGATTTGGAACCGCATCGATTTGACGGCACCGATCCATCCGGGCGACGAGCTGATCATTCATCCAAAACACCCCTAGTGTGAACGTATGGTGCAACCCAAGTTGAGCGTTTTAAATTAGATGCGGGAATTTGACTTTTTAGCGCACGTGCATGTAAAATGGGAGCAATCTTCAAACGACGGTACGCTTTATCCGGTGATGAAGCGGCCACGGCACTCGCGGGGGCGGGCATGGCAAAAAGAGCTTTGGTATGGGCTTTGACGGTAACTCTCTGTGTAACCGTTATGGGGGGGTGCAGCGGCTTGAAACGCAGAGATGCCGCCGCCACGGGCGGCGATTTCAAGACCGCTCCCGAGGAGATTTATCTGGATTTTGACGATATCCTCATTCCGGAGAACATGAAGAGGGACAAGGAGCGCAGCTTTGTTTTCAGGATCGGCCCCCTGTCGGCCGGTGTCTTGGCGTTGAAGGGAAGGGTGCCGCCCGAGAATCTGATCGGATTTTTCGATAGCAACATGTCCAGGGACAACTGGAAAGCAGCGACTTCGTTTCGATCTCCACGATCTCTGCTGCTGTTTGAAAAAAATACGCGCTGGTGCATTATTACCATCACCGAGGATGATTTCGACCATAAAACCCGGGTAGAAATCTGGGTTTCCCCCAAGTCGGAAGAGATCGATGCAGGATTGATAAAAACGGAGTGAGCGACACCCATCATGGTCAAGCAAGTGGAGCAATGCAATCCGGGGGACGCCGCAGAACTGGCAACGACCCTCGAACATATTTCCGAAACCCTGACGTATCTGGCGTCGTCGGGTTTGAGAGGATTTGACGGCGGTGCCGACCATCTGGAAACGCTTAAAAGCTGGGGCCGCCCGCCGGCGGTTGCCGGAGATAATTTGGCGGAAATACAAAGGGAGGTGCGTTCCTGTGACCGTTGCAGCCTGTCGGAAACGCGCAAGCATACCGTATTCGGTGAGGGCGCCGACGAGGCGCGCCTGGTCTTCGTGGGTGAAGGGCCGGGCTACGAGGAAGATCAGCGGGGACGCCCCTTTGTAGGGCCGGCGGGCCGGCTGCTGACCAAGATCATCCAAGCCATGGGGCTTGCTCGCGAAGACGTCTACATCTGCAACATCATCAAGTGCCGACCGCCGGGCAACAGAAATCCGGATCCCGGCGAGATCCGCGCCTGCCTGCCTTTTCTCAAAAGACAACTGGCGATTATCCGGCCGGACTATATTTGTGCACTCGGCGCCGTGGCGGCCCGGACGCTGCTCAAAAGCGAGGTCCCTATATCGCGTATGCGGGGGCGCCTTTATCCAATGGGGAACGCGCGTATCATGCCCACGTACCATCCGGCGTATCTTTTGCGCAACCCGGACCGCAAACGCGATGTCTGGGAAGACGTACAAATTCTGATGCGCGAGATGGGGTTGTAGGAAAGCTTCAACAACACCGATTCTCGAACATCGCATATGGTGAAGCCATGAAATCCATCCGTATCATCGCCATGTTGGTTGCATTGCTGGCAATTTTCATTGGCACATGCGCCGGAGCCGGCCAGGGAGACGTTTATGTCATGCGCGTGGCCGATGCCATCAGCCCCGCGATCACCGATTTCATCATCAAAGGGATTGCGGAGGCCGACCGGGATCGGGCGGCCTGTCTGATTGTCGAACTGGACACGCCGGGCGGCCTGGTCGAGGCCACCCGCAAGATTGTCATGGCCATCTATGCCGCGCATACGCCGGTGGTGGTATTCGTGTCGCCCGGGGGTGCCAGGGCCGCTTCCGCAGGGGTCATGATAACCATGGCCGCCGACATTGCCGCCATGGCTCCGGGGACCAACATCGGCGCCGCCCACCCGGTCGGCGGTGGCGGCAGAGATATCGGCGAAACCATGTCCGAAAAGGTGACCAATGATGTGGCAGCCTTTGCCAAGAGCATTGCCGAACGGCGCAAACGCAATGTGGAGTGGGCCGAAAAAGCGGTCCGGGAGAGCGTGTCCGTGACCGAAAAAGAGGCTTTGGCGCACAACGTCATCGATGTCGTTGCCGAGGATGTGGAAGACCTCGTCCGGCAAATCGACGGCCGCGAAGTCGAGGGCAAGGGCCGGCTGAGCCTCGCAGGGGCGGAACGGAAAAACATTCACGAAACCATGCGCACCAGGATATTGAAGACCATCAGCAATCCCAACATCGCCTACATTCTGATGATGATCGGCTTGGCGGGCATCTATTTCGAACTGTCGCACCCCGGTGTCATTTTCCCGGGCGCCATCGGGGGTATAGCGCTCGTCCTGGCCTTTTTCGCTTTTCAGACTCTGCCGGTCAACTATGCGGGGATACTGCTTATTGTTTTGGCCATCGTGTTTTTCATTCTGGAGATGAAGATCGCGAGCTTCGGACTTCTGAGCGTGGCGGGGGTGGTTTCCCTCTTTCTGGGGTCCCTGATGCTGTTTGAGGGGGATGCCCAAGGGTTCGGGCTTTCCTGGAGAGTGTTTCTTCCCACGGTTTTGCTGGTTTCAGGCTTTTTTATTCTGGTTGCCGGGCTGGCCTTTCGGGCGCAGGTGGCCAAGCCTAGAACCGGCGGGAAGGGGCTGATCGGGGAAATCGGGGTCGTCAAAAAGCGTCTGGCACCCGAGGGGAAGGTTTTCGTGCACGGTGAGCTATGGTTTGCCCGGGCGCGTGAGACCATCGAGGAGGGGTCCAAGGTCCGTGTCGTCGCCGTTAAAAATCTGGTGCTGGACGTGGAGCGCGAATAATTTTCGATTCAGCCGGATTGATGGTAATCCGTATGGGTGAGCAATAAGAGGCGATCAGCTCAAAGACGGTTTTCAGACGGGATGGATGCAAAAGTACGGGTCCCCCGGAAGAGCCTAAAATCAGATGGGGTAGTGAAACTTAGACAATGTACCTTATCCGGCCAAACGCCATCATGAGAGGAGGAAAAACATGATAACGACCATAGCTATCGTCGTGTTGGTGATCTTTTTTTTATCCGTTGCCATACGCGTATTGAACGAGTACGAGCGGGGCGTCATCTTCAGACTGGGGCGTGTCATCGATGCCAAGGGACCGGGACTGATCATTTTGCTGCCAATCATCGATAAGATAGTAAAGGTGAGCCTGCGGCTGGTGGCCCTGGATGTGGATCCTCAGGATGTCATCACCCGCGACAACGTGTCGGTCAAGGTCAATGCCGTGATCTATTTTAGGGTGGTCGACGCCACCAAGGCCATCATCGAGGTAGAGAATTACAGTTACGCCATGTCCCAGCTGGCACAGACGACCATTCGAAGCGTGTGCGGCCAGGCGGAGCTGGATGAACTCCTGGCGGAGAGGGATAAGATCAATTCCGAGCTGCAGGAAATCTTGGACACGCATACCGATCCCTGGGGAATCAAGGTGACCACCGTGGAATTGAAACACATCGACCTCCCTCAGGAAATGCAGCGGGCCATGGCACGGCAGGCGGAAGCCGAGCGGGAACGGCGGGCCAAGGTCATCAATGCGGAAGGGGAATATCAGGCGGCCACCAGGCTTGCAGAAGCATCTGAAATAATAAAGAAAAATCCGATAGCTCTGCAGCTGCGATATCTTCAGACGGTAAACGAGATGTCGACCGAAAACAACTCGACAATCTTTTTCCCCATTCCCATCGATCTGTTGAGCCCTTTTTTGAAAAAGAAGGAATAAACCTGCAGGTTATATATTGACACGCGAGTAGAAAACCGCTTAATAAAAACGTTTACCTTGCAGACGGAGGCGCGCAGCCTCCGCTTGTGTTTATAATATTCCGAAAGAACGAAACACCCGGCTTGGGAAGAGAAAGGAGATAGACACATATGGCAGCCAAAGAAGAAACCGAAAAACCATTGGACAAGATGACCGTCAAGGAGCTCAAAGGGGTCGCCCTGGAAATGCCTGAAATATCCGGGGTGCACGGCATGAACAAGGGCGACCTTTTGTCGGCCATTAAAATGGCCAAGGGGATACCGGAGGAAAACAAGAAGAAAAAATCCGGGTCCATTCGTGAACTCAAACAGAAAGTCAAGGTTCTGAAGGTAAAACGTCGGGAAGCGCTGGAAGCCGACGATGCAAAAAAGGCCATGATCTACCGGCGCAAGATATCCAGGATGAAGCACAAGATGCGCAGCTACGCGTGAGCGCGTGCTCGACCGTACGCAACAAACTCGATTTTCGATATTGGGATTTAGCATTTATATGCACTAGCGGTATCCAAACAACTCCCTTCAGGGGTGAAACAACAGCGGGGGGTGGTAGAGAGGCAGGCAGTGGAGAACGTGCCCATAAAAGAATTGGTCGCTGCTTTCATAGAGTCACTGGCAACGGAGAAAGGGTATGCCGCCAACACCTGCCGGGCCTACCACAGAGATCTAGAGGCTTTTTCCCGCTATGTCGGCAAAATGCTTCGGCCTGGAGACGGCCCCGGGGGGCAGGAACCCTGCCCGGGATTGCAGCAGGTCGACGGCCTGACGATTCGGGGATACCTCGGTCACCTTCACAAACGGAACAGCAGGTCGACCATCGCCAGGAAACTGTCGGCCATCCGGTCATTTTTCAAATACGCCGTCAGGATGGGGCATCTGTCCGCCAGCCCGGCGGACTCGGTCCTGACACCGAAGCAGAACCGGCCGGTACCGTCCTATCTGCCGGTGGACGACATGTTCCGGCTGCTGGATTCCATTGCAGAGGATACCCTGCTGGGGATTAGAAACCGCGCCATTTTCGAGATCCTTTACTCCAGTGGCGTGCGTATTTCCGAATTGGCCGGTTTGAACATGGAGGATGTCGACTTCAGGGACGGGTCGCTGCGTGTAACGGGCAAGGGAAACAAGGAGCGCATCGTTCCGGTGGGAAGGAAGGCGCTGAACTCCCTCGAGGCCTACAGGAAACGGCTGGCTGCAGAAAAAGGGGCGGTTTTGAAGCGACGGAACCGTGAAAACGGCGACCCTGCTTTTCTCAATAAAAATTACGGCCGGCTGACGGCGCGTTCCATGGCCAGGATTTTAGAAAAGGTTTCCAGGGAATGCGGCATCCCCGTACCGGTGTCGCCCCATGGTTTTCGCCATTCGTTTGCCACCCACATGTTGGACGGCGGCGCCGATCTGCGGGTCGTTCAGGAGCTCCTGGGGCACAAGAGCCTTTCGACCACCCAGAAGTACACGCACGTGAGTATCGACCGGCTGATGGAAGCCTATGACAAAGCGCATCCGCGGAAATAGTGCGGCGTGCGCGAACAGTTTAAGCTAAACCTGAATTAGGCTAATATAAGGATTTGAAAATGCAGGAAATTCATGGCACGACTATCCTGGCCGTCCGTCACAAGGGGCGTGTGGCCCTGGCCGGTGACGGGCAGGTCACCATGAACAACACCGTGGTCAAGCACAAGGCCAAAAAGGTCCGGAAGATATACAACGACAGCATCATGGTCGGGTTCGCCGGGGCCACCGCCGATGCCCTCAACCTGTCGGAGCGCCTCGAGGCCAAGCTGGAGCGGTACAATGGAAACCTGACCCGCGCCGCGGTGGAGCTTGCCAGGGACTGGCGTACGGACAAATATCTCCGCCGCCTGGAAGCATTGATGATTGCCATCGATGCGCAGAACATGTTTCTCATTTCGGGGAACGGGGACGTCATCGAACCGGACGAAGGCATCATCGGCATCGGTTCGGGAGGGGTCGCCGCCCAGGCCGCGGCAACAGCCCTGATGCGGCATGCCGACCTGAGTGCGGCCCGAATCGTGGCGTCGGCCATGGAGATTGCGGCCTCGCTCTGTGTTTACACCAATGCTACGGTAACCATCGAGGAATTATAACGTTATTGGAAATGGACATGACAACCACTATGAAGCCGTCGGAGATCGTCAACGCGCTGGACAAATACATCATCGGGCAGGACAAGGCCAAAAAGTCCGTGGCCATCGCCCTGCGGAACCGCTGGCGGAGGCAGCACGTCGACGAGGACCTGCGGGATGAGATCGCGCCCAAGAACATTATCCTGATCGGCCCCACCGGGGTGGGCAAGACCGAGATCGCCCGCCGCCTTTCGAAGCTGACCGACTCGCCTTTCAGCAAGGTGGAGGCCTCGAAGTTCACCGAGGTCGGCTATGTGGGCCGGGACGTCGAGTCCATGGTCCGCGACCTGGTGGAGCTCACGGTCAATGACGTCCGCCAGCGAGAGCAGGAAGCCGTGCGGAAAAAGGCCGAGCAGAATGCCGAAGAGCGCATGCTGGATCTGCTTCTGCCCAAACCGGGGGCATCCCGCGAAGCGCTTGACCGGGACGGGGCGGCCCAGGGGGGGACGGTCGTCGTCGACGGGGTGGCCACGAGAGAGAAGCTGCGGGAAATGCTTAGAAAGGGAAGGCTGGACGACCGCTTCGTGGATCTCGATATTACCGAAAAGAGCATGCCCATGGTTGAAATTTTTTCCAATACCGGCATGGAGGAGATGGGCATCAACCTGAAGGACATGCTCGGCAATCTCATGCCCAGGAATAAAAAGCGGCGGAAGGTGCGCGTCAGGGAGGCGATGAAGACGCTGATCGAGGAGGAAGCCCAGAACCTCGTGGAGATGGACCGCGTGGTTCAACTGGCCATCGAAAAAGTCGAGGAGGCCGGTATCATCTTTCTGGACGAAATCGACAAGATCGCCGGCAAGGACAACCGCAGTGGGCCGGACGTTTCCCGGGAAGGCGTCCAGCGGGATCTTCTGCCCATCGTGGAAGGTTCGACGGTGACCACCAAGTACGGGCCGGTCAGAACCGACCACATTCTTTTCATCGGGGCCGGCGCTTTTCACACCGTCAAGCCGTCCGATCTCATTCCCGAACTCCAGGGGCGTTTTCCCATCAGGGTCGAGCTGGATTCCTTGGGCAGCGCCGAGTTCCACCGCATTCTGACCGAACCCAGGAACGCCCTGCTGCTGCAGTACATGGCGCTGTTGAGAACAGAGGGGGTGGAAATCGTGTTCGAGGACGAAGCCGTGGCCGACATCGCCTCGACAGCGGAAGAGGTCAACAACCTGACGGAGAACATCGGGGCCCGCAGGCTGCACACGCTCATGGAAAAGCTGCTTGAAGACATTCTTTTCGAAGCGCCCGATTTTGCGGGGAACCCAGACCTGTCCCACGCAACGGTTCAGGAAGGCAGGAAGATCGTCATCGGCGCCGCCTATGTGCAGGAAAAACTGAAAGACATCAAGGGCGATGAGGATTTGAGCAGGTATATTCTCTGAAAACAGGTATACGCTATAAGGGTATGCGGGGCCCCGGGTCTGCAAAACAGTTGACGGGATCAAAGTACTGATGAACATCCAACAGTGAACATAGAAAGATGAACATCGAATGAAAACGGCTTTAGGCTCTTTGCTTTACAGGCAATCATATGGACACCCCAAACGTAGCTGATATTTTGATCGAAGCGTTGCCCTACATCCGGCGTTTTTCGGGCATGACCATCGTGGTGAAGTACGGCGGACACGCCATGGTGGATGAACAGCTCAAAGAGGATTTCGCCCGGGATATAACCCTGCTGAAATTTGTCGGCCTGAACCCGGTAGTGGTGCACGGCGGCGGCCCGCAGATCAACCAGGTGCTGGACCAGATGGGCATCAGTTCGACGTTCGTCAAAGGCATGCGCCTGACGGATGAACCCACCATGGATGTCGTCGAAATGGTGCTGGGTGGAAAGGTAAACAAGTCCATCGTGGCCCAGATCAACAGCCAGGGCGGCAAGGCCGTGGGGTTGAGCGGCAAGGACGGCGGACTGATTCAGGCTGAAAAGCTGAAGATCCTGTTCCATGAGGACGAGGACAAGCCACCCGAGATCATCGATCCCGGGCTGGTGGGCGATGTGACCAGCGTCAATCCCGAAATCATCCACACCCTGACTTCCCGCGGGTTTATTCCCATCATTGCACCCGTGGGTGCCGGTTCGTCGGGGGAAACGTTCAATATCAATGCCGATGTGGTCGCCGGCAAGCTGGCAGCCGCCCTTTCCGCCGGCCGGCTGATTCTGATCACAGACGTCGACGGGCTGCTGGACGCAACCGGCAGGCTGGTGTCGACCCTGGACGGGGTACGGGCCAAACAGATGATTGCCGACAAAAGTATTTCCGGTGGGATGATCCCCAAAATGGAATGTGCGCTGGAGGCCCTGGCGCACGGCATCCAGAAAGTGCAGATGATCAATGGAAAAAGGCGCCATGCCTTGCTCCTGGAATTGTTTACGGACAGCGGTATAGGAACGGAGGTAATTCCATGAACAGCGATAAAACCATAAAAACCGCCGACAGCGTCATTGCCGCCACATACAAACGGTTCCCGTTGGTTTTCAGCAAAGGGCAGGGGGCGACCCTCTGGAATCCGGAAGGCCGTGCCTACACCGACTTCATCGCCGGTATTGCCGTCTGCAACCTGGGGCATGCCCATCCGGCGGTGGCTGAAGCGCTCGCCCGGCAGGCGGAACAGCTTCTGCATGTCTCGAACCTGTACTATACCGTCCCCCAGACCCAATTGGCCGCCTGGCTGGTGGCGCACAGTTTCGCCGACCGGGTTTTTTTCTGCAACAGCGGCGCCGAGGCCAACGAGGCCGCCATCAAGCTGTGCCGGAAATACTTCAGCGACAAGGGGCAGCCCGAGCGCTTCAGAATCATCGCCATGGAGAGGTCCTTTCACGGCAGGACCATGGCCACGCTCTCCGCGACAGGGCAGGACAAGATTAAGAAGGGGTTCGATCCGGTGCTGGAAGGATTTGATTTCGTTCCTTACAATGACATCGAGGCGTTGAAAGCCAAGCTCGGAAAAGCAACGGCGGCGGTTTTGCTGGAACCGATACAGGGTGAAGGGGGTGTAAGGTGTCCCGCCCCCGGTTATCTGGGGGCGGTTCGCGAGCTGTGCGATGCGAACGGCTGTCTGATGGTGTTGGATGAAGTTCAGACGGGCATGGGCCGAACCGGCAGACTTTTTGCGCATGAACACTACGACACGGCACCGGACGTCATGACCCTGGCAAAGGCGCTGGGAAACGGACTGCCCATCGGTGCCATGCTGGCCAGTGAAAAAGTGGCCGCCGCATTCGGGGCCGGGGCACATGCCACCACCTTTGGCGGCACGCCCATTGTTACGGCCGCTTCTCTGGCGGTAGTCACCACCATGGAGAGGGAAGGCATCGTGGAAAGGTGCAGGGAGAGGGGCCGGTACTTCAAGGCCAAGCTGGAAAGGCTGGCGGAAACGCACGGGGTCGTGGAGGACGTCCGCGGCGAAGGCTTGTTGCTGGGTATGAAACTCAATGGCGACGGGGACGCCGTTGTCAACGGGTGCATGGAGAAGGGCTTTTTGATCAATTGCATTCAGGGCAGCATATTGCGCTTTGCGCCGCCTCTCATCATTGAGGAAAGCGAGATCGACGGGCTAATTGCCTGCCTGGATGAAATTCTGGAAAGCGTGTGAGAAAGGAGAATGTCGTGTCAAAAGAGATAAACAAGGTCGTGCTGGCCTATTCCGGCGGGCTCGACACGTCGGTGATTTTAAAATGGCTTATCGAACAGTACCAATGCGAAGTCGTGACCTTTTCGGCGGATATCGGTCAGGACGACGATATGGAGCAGATCAGGAAAAATGCAGAGAAAACCGGTGCATCCAACATATATATCGATGACCTGAAAGAGGAGTTCGTCAGGGACTATGTGTTTCCGGCTTTTCGTGCCAACGCCATCTACGAGGGCCAGTACCTCCTGGGAACCTCCATCGCCCGGCCGCTCATTGCCAAACGACAGATAGAAATAGCCGCCGTCGAGAAGGCCGACGGCGTGAGCCACGGCGCCACCGGCAAGGGGAACGACCAGGTCCGTTTCGAGCTCGGCTATCTGGCTATCGACCCGCACATCAAGATCATTGCCCCCTGGCGTGAGTGGGACCTGAATTCGCGCACCGTTTTGATGGAGTTTGCCCGGAAGCACGGTATCGCGGTGCCGACAACGCACAAGAAACCCTACAGCACGGACGGCAATTTGCTGCACAAGAGCTACGAGGGTGGCGTGCTGGAGGACCCCTGGGCAAACGCGCCGGACGACATTTACACCCTGTCGGTTTCGCCGCAGGAGGCGCCGGACCAGCCCGAGGTGATCGACATCGAATTTGTGCAGGGCGATCCCGTGTCCATCAACGGGGAAAACCTGACGCCCGCCAACCTGCTCGCGTCCCTGAACCGCCTGGGGGGGAAGCACGGCATCGGCAGAATCGACATCGTCGAGAACCGCTTTGTCGGCATGAAGTCGAGAGGTGTTTATGAAACGCCCGGAGGCACTATCTTGAGGGTTGCCCACATGGCCGTGGAGTCCATCACACTGGACCGCGAGGTGATGCACCTGCGCGACGGCCTGATTCCCAAATACGCCGAACTTATCTACAACGGTTTCTGGTTTTCACCGGAGATGCGTTTACTGCAGACCATGATCGACGAAACGCAGAAGAATGTCAGCGGAACCGCCAGAGTGGAGCTTTACAAGGGCAGCTGCCGGGTTTTGGGCAGGAAGTCGGACAACTCGCTTTACCGCGAAGATTTCGCCACATTTGAGGACGACGACGTCTACAGCCAGAAGGATGCTGAGGGTTTTATCCGGTTGAATGCGTTGAGGCTTAGAATCCAGAAACTGATTGCGAATTCGAAAGGGTAGGATCAACATGGCCGAGAAACCATGGGATGGCAGGTTTTCAGAAAAAACCCACAAAATTGTCGAGGCCTTTACCGCCTCCATCGATGTGGATAAAAGGCTTTATGTTTACGACATCGAAGGCAGTATCGCCCACCTCAAGACTCTGGAAAAAGCCGGCATCATTACCGAGGAGGAAGCTTCCACGCTGATCCAGGGATTGGTGGCGATCAAGCGGGAAATCGATCACGGGCGCTTCGAATTCGATGACAGCCTGGAAGATATTCACATGCACATCGAAGCGCGGCTGTTGCAGGAGGTGGGCAAAGTCGCCCAGAAACTGCACACTGCCAGAAGCCGTAACGATCAGGTGGCTCTGGATGTGAGAATGTACCTGCGAGAGAGTGTCGCCGATTTGATCGAAAATATCACCGGTCTGAAACGGGCGCTGCTGGCTCTGGCCAAAGCCAATCTGGATGTGGTGATGCCCGGTTATACGCATCTCCAGCCGGCTCAGCCGGTTCTGTTTTCCCACCACCTCATGGCTTATTATGAGATGTTCAAACGCGACGGCCAGCGCCTGGTCGACTGCCTCGGCCGCATCAACGTCATGCCCCTGGGTACAGCCGCCCTGGCCGGCACGACCTACCCCATCGATCGCCATTTCACGGCCGAGCTTCTGAATTTTCCGGAAGTTTCCGCCAACAGCATGGACAGTGTGGCGGACCGGGATTTCATCATGGAGTTTCTTGCTGCCGCCAGTATCTGTATGGTTCATTTCAGCCGTTTGTCCGAGGAGCTGATTCTGTGGTCCTCGGCGGAGTTCGGTTTCATCGAGATCCCAGATGCCTTCGCCACCGGAAGCAGCATCATGCCCCAAAAGAAAAACCCGGATGTCCCCGAGCTGGTGCGGGGAAAAACCGGCACGGTGTTCGGAGACCTCATCAGCGTACTGACCATGGTGAAATCGCTTCCCATGGCCTACAACCGTGACCTCCAGGAAGACAAGCGCCCTCTCTTCAGGGCGGTGGACACGCTGACCGCATGCGTGGGCGTATACACGGCCATGCTGCCCCGCCTGACCGTCAAGCGTGAAGTCATGCGGGCGGCGGCATCCCGTGGCTATTTGAATGCAACCGATATGGCGGACTATCTGGTGACGAAGGGCATGCCTTTTCGGAAAGCCCACGAATGTGTGGGGCAAAGCGTCGGTTATGCCTTGGGCCAGGGCAAGGAACTGCACGAACTCACGCTGACCGAGCTGCAGCAATTTTCCTCTCTGATAACAGAGGACATTTTCGACTTTTTGTCCATCGAGACGATGATCGATCGCCGGCGCTCATTCGGCGGCACGGCCACCGAAAACGTGGCTGCGGCCATTGCAGCAGGGGAAAAGGAACTCGATGGACAAGAGCCGTGAACTTTCTCCGGCCCGAGGTGAGCGGTTCAAATTTTAAGAATGGTAAAATATTTTCAATAGATCTCACTGATCTGGGCACATGATGGTTCGGCTACAAACAATATACGGTAATACCTGGCTGGCTTTTTCTGTTTCCATCTTCTTGCTGCTGTGCGCTTGCGGCGTAAAGGCACCACCGGTTCCGCAGGCCTACCGTCCTCCGGAAGCGGTCGAGGACCTTGCGTACGCCATCAGTAAAGACGGCATCGTGGCGCTTTCGTGGAGCCTGCCGGAAACCGGGTCCAAACAGGCGGGCAAGGCGGAAAGGGTTAAGATATTCAGGGCCAGGGAATCCCTGGAGAATCCAGCGTGCGAGAACTGTCCCTTAAGATTCCGCATGATAAAAAAGCTTTCCCTTGAAAAAGACAAGCTGATATTTCGCGAGACCCTGGAGAAGGGGTACCGCTACCACTACAAGCTCGTGATCCTCGATGACGACAATCGGGAAAGCGGCGATTCCAATGTCGTCAGCTTTGAGTATCGGTAGGTGTAGGGTATGAGGTATACAGTTCACGGTATACGGTTTAAGGTTTAAGGCTCAGGGAACAGGGTTCACGCCTTACGTTTCACGTTTTACGTTTTACGATGCACGGTGCCGGAGGGCAAGCGAGTCAGTAGAAAAGAAGGCGAGCCATAGGAGAGATATGCATCATTTCCACTATAAACAGGACGAACTTTATTGTGAGAACGTTCCGGTAAAGGCGATCGCCGAGCGGGCGGGCACGCCATTCTACCTTTACAGCCATGCGACGCTGGTGAGGCACTTCAAAGCCTTTGACGGAGCCTTTGACGGTGTGCAGCGACTGGTGTGCTTTTCGGCCAAAGCCAATTCGAACATGGCCATCCTGAAGCTCTTTGCCGGCCTCGGCAGCGGGTTGGACATTGTTTCCGGCGGCGAGTTGTTCAGGGGGCTCAAGGCCGGCTTTGCACCGGACCGTGTGGTCTACTCGGGTGTGGGCAAGCGGGTGGATGAAATCGATTTTGCCCTTGAAGAGGGCATCCTGATGTTCAATGTCGAATCCCTGGAGGAGTTGACGCTCATCGATCAGCGCGCCGGCGCTCTGGGCAGAACGGCGCCCGTGGCTATTCGCGTCAATCCCGACGTGGATCCAAAAACCCATCCTTACATCTCCACGGGTTTGAAGAAGAACAAGTTTGGCATCGGCATGGAAAGCGCCATCGAGGCCTACAAAATCGCCAATGCAATGAAGCATGTCAGGGTGATGGGCATCGACTGCCACATCGGTTCCCAAATTTCTGAAGCCGGGCCGTTTGAGGACGCCCTGCAGAACCTCATGGGGCTGATGGATGTGCTGGCTTCGCTGGACATCCATATCGATTGCCTCGACATGGGGGGCGGACTCGGGATTACCTACAACGAGGAAACACCACCCGGTCCGGACGAATATGCGGAAGCCATTGTCAAAACGGCCAGGGAAAGATCCTTGAAACTGATCCTCGAGCCGGGACGGGTCATTGTGGGCAACGCGGGCATACTCGTCACCAAGGTGCTTTACCGAAAATCGGGCATGAGTAAAGAGTTTGTCATTGCCGATGCCGGCATGAACGACCTTTTGCGGCCGTCGCTGTACGGGGCTTTCCACGCCGTACGACCGGTGATGCGGGCCAACGACGGTATGATCAGAGCCGATCTTGTGGGCCCCATCTGCGAGTCGGGCGACTTCTTGGCCAGTGACCGGGAAATGGCGGACGTCGCCGCAGGCGACCTTCTGGCGGTTATGAGCGCAGGGGCTTATGCATACACCATGGCGTCCAACTACTGCTCGCGGCTGAAGGTACCCGAAGTCATGGTAAGGGAAGGGGAGTTCCACGTGGTCAGGGAACGGCAGACGTATGAGGACCTGATCAGGGGAGAGTCGCTGCCGCCGTTTTTGGACAAGGTCTAGCCGGTGGCTGGCTGGCCGAAGGCAGGGGGGCAGAAGACAAAGGCCTTGAACCGCCAAGGCGCAAAGGTCGCGAAAATTTACTGAAATCTTGATTGCCTTATTCTGCCTGAAGCACAGCACCAAACACAAAAGACCAAACACCAAACACCAAACAAAAAACACACAATCCGTAGGACAGAAAAAATAGCATGCCGAATATGAACGACACCATTCCTTTCTACAAAATGAGCGGCAGCGGAAACGATTTCATCGTTATCGACAACCGGCAGCCGAAATTCGACGAGGCCGACCTGGCGAAACTGATCATCGGCGCGTGCCGGAGAAAAATGTCCGTGGGCGCCGACGGGTTGATCCTCGTGGAGAATACCGACAAGGCCGACTTCAAGTGGCGGTTCTACAATTCCGACGGCAGCCGTGCGGAAATGTGCGGCAACGGCGCCCGCTGTGTGAGCCGTTTCGCAAACCTCACGGGAATTGCCGGGAAGAAGCTTTCCTTCCTGACAGATGTGGGGGTGGTGTCCGCAGTCGTGTCCGGAGATAAGGTCAAGATCAAGATGACCGATCCCACCGATTTAAGGGAGGAGGCCTCCCTCGAGTTGGGGGGCGTCGTTTTTGATTACCGCTTCATCAACACCGGTGTGCCCCATGCGGTGTTTGAAGTGGAGGATCTCGAGGGGCTGGATGTGGTGGCGGTTGGCAGGAAGGTTCGGCACCATCCGGCGTTTGCGCCCGATGGAACCAATGCCAATTTCATCCGCAGGAACGCAGACGGCCATCTGAGCATCCGTACTTACGAGCGCGGCGTCGAAGACGAGACCCTGGCTTGCGGCACCGGCAACGTGGCGGCTGCTCTGATCACCGCCCTCAGGCACGACAGGGAGCCCCCTGTCAAACTGCTGACGCGCAGCGGAGAGTGCCTGACCATCCATTTCGAGAGAAACGGCAATCGGTTCACCAACGTGTTCATGGAAGGAGGCGCCCGGGTTATCTACACCGGCGAACTCTGCCGGGAGGCGTGGGAGTAAGGTCTACCCCAAGGTTGCATTGAAAAAAAAGATGTTCATTGTAAAACTCAGAAAGAGCTTCCATCACGAAATCGCGAAAGGATGAAACCACGAAATAATATCATGCAGATTTCGCGCTTTTAATATTTCGTGTTTTCGTGATCCAATCTTTCTCAACTGATTAGGGACGGTGACGTTTTTTCTTGAGTACACATGCGGTTATCATATCTACCGGGTCCAACCTCGGTGACAAGGAGGGCAACTGCCGCAAGGGCATCGAGTCCCTCGCCGGCCACCCCGGCAACACTCTGGTGAAGGCGTCGCCCTTTTACCGCACGAGCCCGGTGGACTACCTCGACCAGGACTGGTTTGTCAACGCCGCCGTTAAAATCGAGACCGGCCTCGAACCCACGGATCTGCTTGCGCTCCTACAGAAGATCCAGGCCGAAGCCGGCCGCACCAAGGGCGGTATCCGCTTCGGCCCGCGTGAACTGGATCTGGATATCATCTTTTACGATCGGCTTGTCATGAAGACGCCGGCACTCGAAATCCCCCATCCGCGCATGCACAAAAGGCGCTTTGTATTGCAGCCCATTTGTGATATAGATCCGGAAATCGTGCACCCTTTGCTGAATATATCCGTGAAATCGTTACTGAATCAGCTTGAGGACATGGGGCAGGAGGTTTTTCTACTCTAAATGAAATTATTGATCATACTCTTGATCGGTTATTTAGCGTACCGGTCCCTGAAGTCCTGGATGCTGAACAGCATACAACGGCAATCCATGCAGGGGGAATCCACCGGAAGGCCTGCCGGAGAGATTGACGATGACATGGTGAAGGATCCATACTGTGGTGTGTACTTCGCAAAAAGGGACGGCGTCGTTCTGCACCATCGGGGAGAGGCGCTTCATTTTTGCAGCGAAGCGTGCCGTGATAAATTTATCGAACAACAAGATTGATTGCAATCTGTAAAACCTGGTCCCCCGGATCAGGATTCTTTACTTTTTTTTAAGATAGTTTGTAAAAACGACGCTATTTGATTGGGAGATAAGGATGAAATTTTTTATCGACACAGCCAACGTGGATGAGATCAGGGAAGCCCACGCCATGGGCATGGCGGACGGCGTTACCACCAACCCCAGCCTGATTGCCAAGGAGGGCCGCGATTTCGAAGCGGTTGTCAAGGAAATCTGTGAAATCGTGGACGGCCCCGTCAGCGCAGAGGTGATCGGCGAAAAAACCGAACAGATGCTCGAGGAAGCCAGGCACCTCGCGGGTCTGCACCAGAACATCGTGGTGAAGATACCCATGACCGTGGACGGCCTCAAGGCCACCCGGCAGCTGGCGAAGGAAGGCATAAAGACCAACGTGACCCTTATCTTTTCGCCCCTCCAGGCATTGATGGCGGCCAAGGCCGGTGCCACCTACGTGAGCCCCTTTGTGGGACGGCTGGATGACCTGTCGCACGACGGCATGCAACTGGTCGAGCAGATCGTGGAGATCTACAGCAATTATGCCTACGAGACGGAAATTATCGTGGCCAGTGTCCGCAACCCCCTCCACGTGCTGGAATCCGCCATGATGGGGGCGGACATCGCCACCGTGCCGTTCAGCGTCCTTTCCAAGTTCGCCGCCCACCCGTTGACCGACAAGGGTCTTGCGGCTTTTCTTAACGACTGGAACAAGGCAAAGAAATAAGCTCAAGATGGCGACGCTGGGGATGGGATCGTCGCACCGTTTAAATTTGAAAAAGGGAGCGGTCGGGATACATGTTATTAGGTGAAAAAATCAAGACAAAACTGAGCGAACCCAACACGCTGACCATGGGCAGGGTGGCCGCCATACCGCTGATTGTCATCCTTCTCTATTTCCCCAACCGTGTTTGCACATTTTTGGCCGCACTCCTTTTCAGCGCCGCCGCCATTACGGACTACCTGGACGGATACCTTGCCAGAACCCGGGGCCTGGTATCGACCTTTGGCAAGATCATGGACCCGGTGGCCGACAAGCTGCTGGTTTCGTCGTCATTCATCATGCTCGTTTACCACGGCTGGATTCCCGCCTGGGTGGTCTGCATCATCATCGGACGCGAATTGGCCGTGACGGGCCTCAGGAACATCATTGCCGGGCGAGGGGAGGACGTGTCGGCCTCCTGGCTGGGCAAGTACAAGACCGGCTTTCAGATTGCGGCCCTGATTCCGTTGATCATCCACTATCGTTTCATCGGCCTGGAGGTTCACGTCGTGGGCATGTTTTTTCTTTGGGGCGCCCTGGTATTCACCCTCTGGTCGGGCGCCGACTACTTCCTCAAGGCCCGGCACCTTTTCGACGATATCTGACATTGTCTTTTCAGAAAACGGTTATTCATTCGGCGGTACGCGCGGCAACAATACCAACATCGCCGGCCGCATACAGAGCATGAATGTATGGTATAAACAGCTGTAGGGTGCCTCTCAGGACTTAAAGCACCTGCAGCCGGATCGTCAAATCAGGCCATGCCGAGACACCTGGTTCCCGGCCGGGGCCGGTTTGGGTGACGCATCGCGAGCCGGTGACGGGCGGCTTCGATGAGGCGCAGGCTCCCATCGATCAACCCGGGACGGTTGACCGGATCAATCAAACGCGGTTGTCGACCTCGAGCAGGCCGCAGTGTCGCGGTGCCACAAATAGGTTGATGGCTGTGCCTTTTCGCATGGGGTTCAGTTTAGCCATACCGATGGCGTGGACCATGGTTTTGCTTTCCAGCTCCACAAAGTAGCTGATTTCCCCCCCCATGTAGCTGCGGTCCTTGATGACGCCGTTGAGGGCATTCATGTCCGGCTCGGGCGCGGCTTTACCTGCGGCCGCATCCATCACCTTGAGATTCTGGGCACGCACGACCATTTCGACGGTTTGGCCCTCAGCCCATTCACCTGGATGCGCAGCCCTTATTCGATTGCCGTCATCCAGTTCTACCTCGACCGTTTCGCCGGATTTGCCGACGACTTTTCCGACAAAGAAATTGGAGTGCCCTAAAAAATCGGCAACAAAATGATTGCTCGGGTAGTTGTACACCTCTTCGGGGCTACCTTCCTGCTGCTTGCGTCCGTCCTTCATAACGACAATTTTATCTGACATGGACAGGGCCTCGCGCTGATCGTGGGTGACAAATATAGTGGTAACGCCGATTTTCTTTTGCAGGTTGTCCAACTCCCGGCGCATCTCCTCCCGCAGGTTTTCATCCAGCGCCGACAGGGGTTCATCCATCAACAGGACATCCGGTTCGATGACGATGGCCCGGGCCAGGGCAATCCGCTGCTGCTGCCCACCCGAAAGTTGCGCCGGATAGCGCGCTTCAACACCCGGGAGCCGTACCATCTCGAGGGCACGCGTTACCTTTGCCTGCATGTCCGCCTTGGGGACCTGACGGTATTTCAAACCGAAAGCCACATTGTCCCCGATGGTTTTGTGGGGAAACAGAGCGTAATTCTGGAAAATCATGCCCAAATTGCGCTTGTGGACCGGCTTGTCGTTGATGCGCCGCCCCTTGATCAGGATGTCTCCCTCGGTGGGGTTTTCCAGCCCTGCAAGCATCCTCAGCAAGGTCGTTTTGCCGCACCCCGACGGTCCCAGGAGCGTGACCAGGGTTCCTTCGGTGATGTCCAGATCCATTTTCTCCACAGCCACCACGCTTCCAAACCGTTTGACGATGCCTTTAAATTGGACCATGATTGATTCGGCTTGTTGTTCCACGAGTATGTTTTCTCCGTAAAAAGCATCAGCCATCTGACGATTATTTTCGAATCCGCACGCTCGTTTATACGGATGCGTTCGTGAAAAAATCGCTCAATTCGATGCAGGGTTGTGTGGTTGCTGCAGGTGCAGCCCAATCGAGGATAGAGCCGCACCTGCAGCCGTTCACTTGGTTTGTCAAATCCCGGCGTCACGCTGACGACAGGGTCATTATTACGAGCCTGCCAGGATACGATCCCACTTTTCGGCCCATTCCACCTGGTGGCCGTTCCAGTAGGCCGGAGCGGCAAACGCGAATCCTTCCAGCTTTCCGGTCGGATCGAATGCCGGCAGCTTCTTGACTTCTTCCGGCATGGGGACCTTCGTCGGATCCAGGCTGGAGGGGTATTTTTGACCGACAGCCACGGCGATGGCCGCTTCGGGCGCCAGCATGTAGTTCAGGAGCTTTTGGGCAATATCCAGGTCGGTCCCCTTCATGACAAAAATACACTCCTGCCATGACATGCAGTTGTGGGGCGCCAGAAATCCAATGGGATGCCCCTGGGCCTGAAGGGCGGCGACGCGGCCGGACCAGGCAACCGTTGCGTAGATCTCCTCATTGGCCAGCAGGCTCATGAGCTCCGCTCCCGACCCCCAGTATTTTTTCATCAATTCCCGCTGCACCTTGAGCTCCGACCAGATGACATCCATGTATTTGATATCGTTGGGATCCTGTCCGGTCTTCAGGGCCGCGTACCATATGTTGGTGCGCCAGTCGGTCCAGCTGCCGAGTTTTCCCTTGAGGTCTTTATCCCACAGCAGGGCGGCACCCATCTTTTCGGCTTTTGACTTGGAAATGTGCTTTGTGTTGTAGGCGATACCGGTCTGGCCGAAATCGTACGGAACAGCCGACAGCTTGCCGTTGGTGATGGCGCGGTAGGGCTTCATCATGGCCGGCATCACGTTTTTCAGATTCGGAATCTTGCTTTCGTCCAGCACGACGTCCAGTTTCAACCCGACATAGCGGGCATAGTCGAAGACCCCGCTGAGGTGCGCCAGATTATATTCCCCTCCCGGCGGAAAGGAGGCTTTGACGCGGGTCAGATAACTGTCGGCGTCACCAAACTCGCCGTCGACCACCTTGATACCGGTGGCTTTTGTGAAGGGGGCGAAGGCATACTTGCGGAAGGCCTCCGAAACCACCCCTCCCCATCCGTCGAAACGAATGCTTTGAGCGGCGTGGGCGTCCCTAGCGAGATAACCGAACGGACCGCCTACGAGGCCGACCGCAGCCCCGGCCATACCCAGATATTTCAGGAAATGCCGCCGTGACACCTCACCATTTTTATACCGGTTGAAAATTTCGTCGATGTTGTCCTGCATGCGTTTGCTCATGATAGCCTCCTTTTTATTTTATACGCGGGTTAAAAGATAGTGGCTCTCTCTTGCCCTGTGGGCGAAGAAGATGGACGATCGGCATGCACGCGATCGCGCCATGTGGTGATTCCAGGGAATCACCGGATTTATATCCCCAGGCTTACGTAGCCTTGCTGTCACCCCTTCGCCTTGAGAATTGGCGTGAAAGATAACCGGCAAGCAGAGGAATCGATACCGTGAGCACGATCATCACGGTGCCCAACGCGTTGATTTCCGGACTGATGCTGTTGCGGAGCATACCGAAAATTTTTACCGGAACGGTCTGATTGCTGGCCGTGGCCCAGAACAGCGTGGCCGTGACATCGTCGAATGAAATCGTAAAGGAAAAAAGCATGCCTGCCAGAATGGCCGGAGCCAGCAACGGCAGGGTAACTTCTTTGAACGTCTGCAACGGGTTGGCGCCCAGGGTCTTTGCGGCTTCTTCATACTCGATTTTAATACCCACCAACCTGGCCTGAACCACCAGCAGTACATAGGGGAGCGTCAGGACCACGTGACCGATCAGTAACAGCACAAAGCTTTTGGGCTGCTGCAGCCAGCGGATGAAAAGCAGAAGCGCCACCCCGAGAACGACTTCGGGAACCATGATGGGGGTCAGCAGCAATGTGTTGATGGTGTTCTTGCCGGGAAAATTGTATCGCACAAACGCCATTGCCGCCGGGATCCCGATGGCGGTCACCACGATGGATGTCAGGGAGCCTAAAATCAGCGAATTTTTGAATGCGCCCAAAATCGTATGGTTTTGAGCCAGCTTGACATACCACCTGAAACTGAATCCCTCCATTGGGAAGGAACCGAATTGCTGGGGATTGAACGACAGGATAACGACAGCCACAATCGGGGTAAACATGAATACGTAGACCAGTATGGTATAGAGTCGTATCAAAGACCATCCTGAAATTTTCATCTACTTTTTCCTCACTTGAAACTTTTGAAAAGCTGGTTGATACCCAGGTAGCGGTTGTAAGTATATATGATGATGACCAGCAACGTCAGGAGCACAACGCTGATCGACGAGCCAAAAGGCCAATCCAGCGTGCCGACCACCCGTTTGAAAATCAGATTGGCGATCATATCGTTTCCGGGCCCGCCTAAAATCATCGGCGGAATATAGGTGCCGGCCGTCAAGACGAAAACCAAAAGACACCCGGCGCTGACCCCCGGCAGGCTCAATGGCAGCGTGACCTCCTTGAAGGCCTGCCACTCGGTGCAACCCAGGCTGCGGGCCGCCTCTAAAAGCGATTTGTCGATTCCTTCCAGGCTGACGTAGATGTTGAGGATCATGAACGGCAAAAGAAACTGAATCAGCCCCATAAGCACCGCCCCCTCGTTGTAGAGCATGCCCAGGGGCTCCTCGATAATGCCGATGCGCATGAGCACGTGATTGATCAAACCGGTGTCACCCAGAATGTTGATCCAGCTCAAAGTCCGGATGATGAAGCTGATCCAGAACGGCAGCATGATGAGCAGCAGCATCACCGGTTTCAAACGCGACTCCGTGCGAAAGAAAAAATAGGCCGGTATGTATCCCATGACCAGGCAAAGCACGACGGCTTCCAACGACACCCTGATGGTCTGGATCATAATTTTGGGGTAGAAGAAATCCGCGAAAAATTTGGCATAATTTCCAAACTGAAATGCCGGTATATCCGCCCCTGTCGGCGCCCTCAGCCAAAAGCTGTAAACCACCACAAAGCATACCGGTATAACCAGCAGCAAAAAGACGGCCGTCAGGGAAGGTGCGAGCAGTGCCCATGGTTTCCAAGTGTCTTTTTCCATGACAATGAATCCCTACAGTTTTAAGGTTGCGACAGATTCAATATTGCCGGCCGCCCCTTTCACGTTCGGGCTGCCGGCCGGCCGTTTGATCAATCAGGCTGCCAAACGGCACCAGCGCGCCAGAAACAGCGCGTACGTTTTGGCCGTATGGACGATGCTTTTGATGTCCACCCATTCGTTGGCCCCGTGATAATTCCCGCCGGAAGGCCCGAAGCAGGTGCAGTCACCGTTGCCGAAAAAGTGAAAAGCCCTCAGGTCGGTGGTGCAGGTGGCGACGTATGCTTCGGCATCCCGGCCGCTCAGGGATTTATGGCAAGCGTTCAGTGTATCGAAAGCCGGCACGTCCCGGGAGACCGTATGCCCGTCGGATCGAAAACCGTAAAACTCGACAACCGGAGAATTTTCAGCAAGCCAGGGGTCCTCCGATTGGGCCGCCTCTATGGTCGCCCTGATTTTTCCAGCCAGCTCTTCGAAGCCGGTTCCCGGAAAGTAGGAGAGCCGGCAGTGCATTTCCGATTTTGCCGGTACGGTGGACGGCCAGTTGCCACCGTTGATGATTCCAATATTCAGGTTGATGGGGTGGGGAATTCCGCGATATTCTTCGGGGATGCCCGACTGGTTCAATTCCGTTTCCAGTCTGCGCAGCGCCGTAACGATCTGGAAACTTTTTTCGATGGCGTTCGTTCCGGCGGAGGCCTCCAGCACGTGCACCGGCTTTCCCTCGACCGTCACTTTGAACCACAGCACCCCCAGTTGACTCGTCAGAATCGTCGGGCCGAAGGGTTCGGGTATCAGGACGGCGTCGGCATCGTAGCCTGCAGCCACGCACGCCAGGGCGCCGTTGCCGCAGCACTCCTCTTCGATGACCGCCTCGAGGGTGACGGGCGCCCTCAGCCCGAACCCGGCTTTTGCCACGGCGTGAACCGCGTAGGTCATGGCAGCCACCCCGGATTTCATGTCTCCGGCCCCACGACCGTATATGCGGCCGTCTCGCATGACCGGCTCGAAGGGGTCCGTGTCCCAGAAAGCGGCCGGTTCCGGATCCACGACATCCAGATGCCCGTTGAAAATGACGCTGCGGCCGCCGCTGCCGTCCGGCGGACGCACGGCCGCGACATTGTTTTTATTTTCATAGTTCCAGGGAACCGGGGCGAAACCCGGATGGTCGGCCAGTGTGGATGGGTCGATGGGAACCATCACCGGGGAAAAGGACAGTTTCTCGAGCTCGCTTTTCATCAATGCGACCGCCGAGGCCTCGTTGCCAAGGGTGCTGGGTTCTTTCACCAGACGGCAGGTGAAATCGACGATGTCGTCGGCCAGGTCCTCTACCGTCTGAACGATTGTCTTTTCTTGGTTGTCCAACATGGTCACTTCATTACCTCCATGACGCTCTTAAAATCGCGGCAGCTCTCCCTCCGGGATTTCGAGCGGCGCGTCTGTCTTGGCGACGATCTCTTCCAGGCTTGCTTCTGCGGCGATTTCGACAAGGCGCATGTGGCCGTCCACCACATCGATAACGGCAAGATCCGTGATGACGCGGTCCACACACGACCTGGCCGTCAACGGAAGCGTACAGGTTTTCAATAGCTTGGGCCGGCCTTTGCGGTCGGTGTGCAGGGTCGTGACGACCAGTCGGCGTGCTTTTTGGGCCAGTTCCATGCCGCCGCCGATGCCGGGGGTGTATTTCCCCGGTATCATCCAGTTGGCCAGGTCCCCCGCCGCCGATATTTCCAGGGAGCCTAAAAAAGCGATATCCAGACGTCCGCCTCTGATGAGGGCAAAAGAGAGGACGCTGTCGAAAAATGATGCCCCGGCATCGAGGTCGATGTACCCGCCACCGGCATCGATCAGGTTTCTGTCTGCATCCTCCGCCTTGCAATGGGCGTGCATACCCAGAATGCCGTTTTCGGAATGAATCTGCACCTGTTTTTCCCGGTCCAGAAACTTCAGGATCATGGTAGGGATGCCGATACCCAGGTTGACGACCTGACCGGCCCTTATCTCCTGTTCCGCCCGTCGGGCGATTTTTGCTTTTTTATCCAAAAATGTAATCCTCGAGTATACCGTATTCGTCTGTCAGGGTGTCTATCTCCGCCACATAATCGACAAATGCACCCGGTGTGTGGACATGGTCGGGGTCCAGTGAGCCGGCATCCACCAGGGATTCGACTTCGGCAATGACCTTGTCTGCCGCTGTGGCCATGGCCGGGTTGAAATTCCGGGCGCTTTTGGCGTACACCAGATTCCCCAGGCCGTCGCCCACGGCGGCGTGAATCAGGGCGACATCCGCCCTGAGCGCAGACTCCAGAACCCCTTTGCGGCCGTTCAGCGAAACGATCTTCTTGCCCCGGCTCAGAACCGTATCGATGCCGATGTCCGTTACGAAACCCAGCATCCCCGCACCGCCGCAGCGTATCCTTTCAGCCAGTATCCCCTGCGGGTTGAACTCGACCTCGATTTTTTTATCGTTCATCATGGCCAGGACCGAAGGGTTCAGGCCCAGATGGGAAGTGATCAGGCGGTCGACCCGGCCGGCTTCGATCAGCCTGGACACTCCCAGTTGGGGAATATTGGCCTCGTTTTTGATCAGTGTCAGATGCCGGGTGCCCTGCTCGAGCAGCACCTCGATCAGCCTGAAGGGCGTTCCCGGCACACCGAATCCGCCCACCATGATGGTATGCCCGTCCTTTACTTCCGAAACAGCGGTGTAAATGTCGACTTTTTTATCCATTTTACTATTGATCAAGCGTCCTTTTGCCGCATCATGCCACATCCAGTTTGTCCATCGTTTTTCTCAGCGCCTCCGAAAACCGCTTGAGGATCTCATCGACCTCGTCCGCCGACACGATCAGGGGCGGTGACACTAGAACATGATCACCCGCCATTCCGTTGATCGATCTGCGGGGGTAAACGATCAATCCGTTGTCAAAGGCGATGTCGGTCAGCAGTTGGGCGGCATTGGCGTCGACCGGCAGCGGCTCTTTTGTTTTCGGATCCCGCACCAGTTCCACCCCCAGCAGCAGCCCCCTGCCGCGCACCTGACCGATGATCGGTATCTCATGCGCCAGCTTGTCGAGCCCGTTTTTGAGACGGCTTCCCATGGAACGGGAATTGGCACACAGGTCCTTTTCCAGCATCAGATTCAGAACCTCGAGCCCAACGGCACATGCCATGGGGTTGCCCGCGTAGGTGTGACCGTGCTTGAACCCGCCGCTGTCCAAAACCTTTTCGACGATATCATGCCCCGCCACAATCGCACCCAGAGGGAAGTAGCCCGATGCCATGCCTTTGGACAGGGCGACGATATCGGCTTTTACATCCCAGTGTTCATAGGCGAACAACGTTCCGGTGCGACCGAAACCGGTCATGACTTCATCGAGAATCAGCATGATTCCATATTTCTTGCAGATCGCCTGAATCAGGTCAAAGTAGTCATCCGGCGGGACGAGGGCGCCGGTACTGGCGCCACCGATGGGTTCGGCGACGAAGCCGGCCACATTTTCAGGGCCTTGCTCCAGAATTGTTTTTTCCAGCTCCCTTGCACACATGAGGTCGCAGGCAGGGTAGGTGAGGTTGTAGGCGCAACGGTAGCAATAGGGCGCCGGGATTTTAGGGCATGATTTCATAAGCGGCCGGTACGGGGCCTCCAGGGGTGCATAAGCGGTCAGCGCCAGGGTACCCAGGGTGCAACCGTGGTAGGAAGGCACGCGACTTATAAAAATATGCCGGGATCCCTGATGGGTGTCGTAAAAATACTGACGGCACAGCTTTACCGCCGATTCCACGGCTTCGGATCCTCCGGAAACGAAAAATACGCGATCCAGGTGATCCGCCGATTGTTCGACCAGGGCTTTGGCGTAATCCAGAGCGGGTCTGTTTTCGAAATGAAGACGGTAGGCAAAAAACGTCTGCTGCGCCTGCCGCAGAATGGCTTCGGTTATTGCGGTCTGCCCATAACCGATATTGCAGATGACCGCTCCGGAACAGGCATCGATATAGTCTTTGCCGTCGGTGTCCCGGATCGTAACGCCTGCGGCCCGGTCCACGACAGGCAGGCGACCTTTGGCTATATAGAAATTGTAATTTGGATCTGCTTCCTGCATGACTCACCATCTTATGAAGCGTAAAGCTTTCGGATGTCGCTGTTTAGACACCCGGTTTAAAGAATTGAAACATCTGTTCCAACGAGATGCTTTTTATTGTATTTCCCGATCGGAATATTCAGGTGCTTCCCGCTACCCCGGTACTTCTGCCGAAAGAACCGGTTGGCGCCGGCTCACCGGTGAAGGCGTTCCGAGAGGGCCGCTGCCGTATCTTTGATGAGATCCCTATACTTTTCTTTTATCTCCTCGGCACTGTTTTGCAGGACTGAAAAATCAAAGGAAACCGCCCCGATACCTTTTTTTGTGGATGGATTGATCAATGGCGCACCGATGGTTATCAGGCCCGGCAGATACTCCTCTATGCACATGGCGTAGCCCTGGGCACGCGTCTTCTCGATCTCGGCCATGAGCGCCTCTTTTTCACATATCGTGTGGATCGTTTTAGCCCGCAGATCGATTCGATCCAACACCTGCTCGAGTTCATCCGCGGTCAGGGTCGACAGGAACGCTTTCCCCACGGAGGTGTTGTGCAGGCAGTTTTTAGCCACATCCGGCAAGTTATAGGTCAATGTTTCTTCCGCCTCTTTGTGGTACACCCGCATCATCGTATCATCGACGGTCAGACCGACATCGATGGTGATGTTGTACTTTTTGTAAATGGAATCCACATAATTTTTTACCAGCTGCAGATGGTCTGTCGCCCGGATGAGGTTGGAGCAGAGTGTCAACGAGCGAAAGCCGGGCCTGAGCTCTTTGGTTTTCGGGTCCTTTTCAAGATAGCCGAGATGGACAAATGTGTTTATGTAGCGATAGGTTGACGTCACGTTCAACCCCAGGACCCTTGAGATTTCGCTTTGGGTCAACACGGATGTCTCACCGTTGAAAAGAGACAGGATCTTCAGCCCTTTTTCCAAAGAGGTGGAGAAGTAGTGTCTTGAATTTGTCATCGGGTATATTTTTCACACTATAGTAAAAATGATACTATAATGAATATTTATACGTGGCACCCAATGGTTTGTCAACCAAAATTTTTCGGGCCTATAACCAATAACGAGGTAAATGCCCGCCGGCCGAGGGGCGGTACGGTTCCTCGGCAATCGTTGTACCTTATTTTGGGTTATAGACCCGAAAAATTTCAGTGCCGCAAAAGATCACAACGGCTGCAATTTATTCCGGACCACGCTTCGCTTCCAGGGGCAAGCGATGCTCATATCCGCTGCGAAATACGACGACCGATTGATATTGGCTCAATATCTGCTGGTCCAACAGTGAAAACCATTGGTAGATCAGGGGGTGAAGGGCGGTGGTGTCCAGCACCACGATGTTTTCCATGTTTAAACCGATGCCGTCCAAAAAAAACACAAAGGCCTCCAGCAGCCCGTTCTGATGTTCTTCCAGGATGCATGCGTTTAAGAGCGAGGGGTTGAAATGTTCCGGGGACTGATCACGAATAAAACCAAAAAACCATCCGGATTGATACATGCAGTGCAAGGATCCGATGAGGACCGCATGCCGCAGCCCGGGTCGATACCGGCGCCAGAAATTTTGCGCCATGGTCTGATCCCTTGGAACCGCCTGCCCAGAGGAATTGTTTTCCTTCGTGTCGACGTCCTCGATGGCATGGATCTCTATTTTTGGATTTTTAGCCCTGGCTTTTTTCAAAATTGACGTCATGTCCGCCCCCAGCAGGGGAAAATAGGCATGGCCCGCAGCAACCGTTTTATTGAGATGCCGCAACGCCTCAGGGGATGCTTCTATGAGGAGGGTGTCCAGGCTGAAGTTGGAAAAAAACGCATCGGCAAGAAATCGCCGGGTACTCTCTTCATGCAATTCACCGATGCACAGGATTTGGTAATCCGCACGCTGCAGATGGACCAGCCACTGATCCACCGAAATCAGATTTTCACTGAGATTGTCTGTCACGGCATCCCTTTCGATTTCCGGCATGCCGAAAAACGCTTTCAAAGCATCGGTCGCTAAATAATGCAGTGACGGATGCTGCACACGCTGTGGATTCAGATGACTGACGGAACGTCTGGGGTATTTTTCGACAATAATTTCGTATAGTGCGATCAGGAGCGCGATGACGGCAAAACCAATCAGCGTGCTCAGAATGATTTTTACCAAAGGCGATTTCATGCTTACCGGAATGGGTACGATACCGGTGGCGGCAACAGTCTTCCGGTCGCTATTGCAGCATTGGACCAGGCCCTTGACCAGCGGTAACCGAGTACCCCGCGTTGAGGTGTACCCCACGATTGCAATGCCGGGGTGTAGATGAAAGCGATGCCGCAAGCTTACGATGCTACCGGTTAAAACACAATGGCTTTTTTTGAGGCTTGCGGCCTTCATCCCATTTTGCATTCGAGGGGAAAAACTGCTAAGTAGCCTCGTTATTCTGTGAACCTTTAAATGGAGAACGACCGCTAAATGCCTGATACACCCGATCGTGCCGTCAAAAAGGGTGCCTTTCAGACGGCACCGGTGCTGGCCTTGTCAGCCAGCCATTTTATCCATGACGCCTACTCCAGCTTCCTGGCGCCGCTCCTGCCCCTGTTGATCGAAAAGCTTTCCATGACGTTGACCCAGGCGGGCTTTCTTACCACGGTCATGCAGCTGCCGTCCCTGCTCAATCCCTTCATCGGATCCCTGGCCGACCGCATCAGCGTACGTTATTTTATCATCCTGGCGCCGGCCATGACAGCCATCCCCATGAGCCTCATCGGTGTGGCGCCCAACTACGGCGTTCTGCTGCTGCTGATGTTCATTGCGGGGGTCAGCGTCTCCGTGTTCCATGTTCCCGCCCCTGTCATGGTTTCGAAAGTGTCGGGGGACAAGGTCGGCAGGGGGATGAGTTTTTTCATGACCGGGGGTGAGCTGGCGCGCACCATCGGTCCCATGATCGCGGTGGGGGCAGTGGCCCTGCTCGGGCTGGAGGGCTTTTACCCGGTGATGGTGGTGGGAATTCTGTCCTCGCTGTGGTTGTACCTGCGATTTCACGATGTGCCGGTGGGCGTCAAATCCTCCCGCAAGACCCCCATTGCCCAAACCTGGCGGGAAATGCAGCACATCCTGGCGCCGCTTTCCGTCATTCTGGTGGCCAGGGGGTTCATGCACGCCTCCATGACCGCCTTTTTGCCGACCTTCATTCAGGCGGAAACCGGCAACCTGTGGCTCGCCGGTTTTGCCCTGACCATTTTCGAATCAGCCGGCGTACTCGGGGTGATGACCGCCGGTTCCATCAGCGATACCCTGGGGCGCCGCAGGGTGCTCATGATATCCCTTATGGGCGCGCCCGTGAGCCTGTTTCTCTTTACCTGGACGGGGGGATGGGCCCGCGTTGCCGCTCTTCTTTTTACGGGGCTTCTGCTGCTCTCTACGACCCCGGTAATGCTGGCCATGGTTCAGGAAAACGCCAAATCGAGCCCGGCGGCCGCCAACGGCTTCTTTATGATGATGTCCTTTATCGCCCGTTCTGCCGTGGTCGTCGTGGTGGGGTACCTCGGTGACATGTACGGATTGCGGGCAACCTACTACCTCAGCGCCGCCGTCGGACTGGTGGGTGTGCCGTTTGTTTTCTTTCTCAAGCCGCGTCAGGCGACCGGCGGATAACCCTCAACGGTGGGAGAAGACTTCTCGCAAGGCGGCCCTTGGGCCAGGTCAGAGATATTTGGCTGTGCCGATAATGGGGGAGATAAAATTCCAAGCACCAAATCCGAAATTCCAAACTTGGGTTAGCGGGTTACTTGAGTTGTTTGGGTTAGCGAGTAACGTAACGCAACGAACCCAATAAACCCAATTGAGATTCAGGATTTGCACGGCTGAGCGTTAGATTTCATCCTCGCCATTGGTGATGCCGTTCGGCTGGGAGATATGGGAAGGCGGCATCGGTATCTCCAGGGTGCTGTCCTTGTTTCCCAGCATGTCCACCAGCATTTCCAACGACCACAGAATCAGGGATATTTTATCCTGGTCCAGGCCGATCAGGCGGTCCATAAACTGTTCCTGGATCGGTTTGGGGGCCCTGTTTATGAATTCGATGCCCTCGTCGGTGACTTCGACATGGACCTGCCGACGGTCCTTGCTGATGCGCACCCGCCGCACCAGCTCCCTTTTCTCGAGGCGGTCGATGACGCCCGTGACCGTGCTGTTGTTCAAAAAAACGATCTTGGTCAACGCGCCGATGGAGATGGGGCCGTGCTGGAAAACCTCGTGCAGGCAGATGAGCTGGGGGGTCGATATCTTGTAATTTTCCAGAATCATCTTGGAGTGCTTCGACATCTCCTGA